>JALORT010000374.1 GCA_025458755.1 Methylotetracoccus sp. | reverse complement strand
TCCCGTGTCTATTCATCGTGATATTTTGATCTCGGTCACTTTTTGGAGCCACAGGGCATGGCCAATAGCCAAAGCCTTCGCAAAGCAGTCGCGGCTCGAACGACTGGAGAATTACCTTGCAATGACCTGTTCCTGGCCAGCCAGGAGCTCGCCCCCGTCGGCTTCACGATCCTGCGCGCGGTTCGAGCGCCCGGTGGCACAGTCATCGACTTCGAGTGGGAATACGCCAACCCCGCGGCCTTGCGCGCGCTCAAAGTCTCCGACGAAACCTTGATCGGCCGGCGCCTTCTGGAGCGGCTACCTGGCAACCGCGACCACCCGCAGTTGTTTCCCCGCTACGTGCGCACGATCGAAACCCGAGAGCCGAGTGAGGTCGAACTGACCTACACGTCCGAGGGGATGGACGGCGTCTACCGCAACGCTGTCTCTTGCATGGGACCAGACCTGATCGGTGTCTGGTTTGAAGACGTCACGGAGCGGGTGCGTTCGGAGCAAAACTTGCGCAACCGCATGGCGGAGATCGAAGCTCTCTACCAGCACGCCCCGGTGGGGCTCGCTCTCTTCGATCCTGACCTCAACTTCGTCCGCATCAACGACACGTTGGCGGATATGAACGGCCGGCCGGCTTCGGCACACATTGGCCGCTGGGCATGGGATATCGTTCCTTCGCTGCGCGAATCCGTCGAACCAAAGCTGCAAGAGGTTCTGGCCACCGGCAGCGTGGTCGAGACCGAAGTCTCAGGAGAAACGCCCAAGGTGCCCGGCCTCACCCGCTGGTGGCACGAGAAATATTATCCCCTCTATGGAAAGAACGGCGCTGTCAGCGCAGTCGGCGCGGTGGTCGAAGAAATCACCGAACGCAAAGCCGCTGAGAACATTCTCAAGCTCTCGGCGATGGAACTGCGCCATCGCATCAAGAACCTGATATCCGTGGTCGGTTGTCTGGCCAATCAGACGTTCCAGGGCAGCGAACTTGCAGATCGCCGCCGCGACTTCGAAGGCCGGTTGCGCGCAATCGATCAGGCGAACAGCGTGCTTGGCGATGAGGCCGCATGGTGGGCGTCAGAACTCAGCGCGCTCGTTGGGATTATGTTCGAAGGCAAAGTTCCGGCCGATCGGTTCACGTTCGACGGTCCTCCGGTCAAGCTGGCTCCTCGCGTTACGACCGCCCTGAGCATGACCTTGCATGAGCTCGCCACCAACGCCATGAAGTACGGTGCCCTGCGGACACCGGATGGTCGGATAGCTCTGAGTTGGATTTACGATTCTTCCACATCCTCTGTTGAATTGCACTGGCGGGAACTCGGGGGGCCGCAGGTCGAACCACCTGCCAAGGGGGGCTTCGGCTCACGCATGATCCAGCAGATGATCGCGGCGGAAGGCGGCACGGTCGATCTGCAATACCTGCGCGAAGGCGTCCACTGCACCCTTCGCTTCAACCCCCGTGGCGCAAACGCCGAAGGGCACTCTCTTCCGGTTTAGGAAGCAGCATCACAAAAACTTATCCTCGCACTGACGCCGCCGTCTATCTTCGCTCCACCCGCATCACTCGGGGGCGCTGGCCGGAGGCGTCTTGTTAGTGCGATGCGGCGACGGGTGCTGGAGGACAACGCGGCAAACGCGGCCAACCCTCCCGACGATGATCCCTGCCGCCCGCCGTAAGGATGGGTCCCGGATGTTGTGCCGGAGAATAGTGGGGTCAGCAGACTGGGGTAAGAGCGAGCCCAGTTCGAAACCCGTGACGGCGGGGCGCCGCGGCGCCAACGACACGACCACATGCGGAAGACCGCGGCACCGCCGCGCCCCGCCCCCCCCGCCATCTTCGCACCCGCTGCGCCGGCACGCGGGTGGGCAACGCACGCCGAGTTCGAGGTTACGCCGCAGCCTGCCCCGGCTTGCCCACCACATCGGCCTTCACCGGACGCCGCCCGCCGAACAGCGTGCCCTGCCCCATGAGCACACCGAACCCGAACACCCGCGCCAGTGTCTCTTCGCTGTCGATGCCTTCCACGATGAGCCCAAAACCCTGATCGGCGAGGAACCGGCACACGTCGCCCGCAGGAATGTGTCCGCCCGGATGAGGCAATCCATCCACGAGCACTGACGCATCGAGCTTAACGAACCCGAAGCCCGCCTTCGCCATCGCGCTGAAATTCATGTCGAGGTCCGTCAGCCCTGCAATCGCAAACCGGAAACCAAGCGCTGCAAGTGCACTCACCGCCCGCTGCTCAGCCGCCCGGAACGACCGGATGTCGGACTGCGCAAAGGTCAGGATCAGTTGCCGCGCCGTCGCCGGCCTCGCCACGAAATCCATCTGCATGTTGCGCGTGAACTCAGGCTCGATCAGTGCCTCTCCGGAGGCCCGCGAAAACACGGCGCCCGACTTGCCACGGCTGGCAAGCCGCTCCGCCACGATCGCACTGCGCTCGATGCGGACCGCATCGAACAGCGGCAGCAGACCGCGCCCGGCGATCACGTCGTTTTCGCCGAACCCAAGGTCCTGCGATTGCGCTCCGCGCAACTTGATGCTGACTTCGTAGTGTTGCGCCGCCTGATTGCCGAGCCCCAGGATCGGCTCCAGAAACACGTCGACACGTCCCGCAGCAATGGCCTCCCTGACCGCAGCTACCTGAGAATCCTCTGGTGGGAACGGCGGCTCCTGCGTGCGCGACGGGTCATCCCGGGAAACCGCACCGCTGCTCTTCCTCATCGACTCCACCGCGGCGTTCAGGGCATCGAGCGACGTCTCGACGCTCAACGCCGGAGCCGACATCGGCGATGGACGTGGGTCCGCTGAAATCGGAGCAATAGACGCCAGCTCCCGCGCCTGTTCGGCAGCCGTCACTTGAGACAGCATATCCTTGATGCGCCGCTGCAGCATTTCCACGTCGTCTTCGCGAACGGCGGACGACGCAGCAGGAACAGCTGCCTGAGGCGTTACGTCCGGCGAAAGCTCCCCACCACGTGAGTGAGCATGCGGAACACCAGCAGCCGCCTCGGCCCTCATCGGAGCCGGAGCAGGTGTTGGCTCCTGCCAGTAATCACCGAGCGACTCGCCCTGCGGCACGACCGGAGCACGACGATACGCTTCAAACTGCGGCGCCTCGGGCTCTCCCGCGTAAGCCCGTGCAAGAGCGTCGGCATCGTCGAGATCGACAGCAACCAGCATGTCCATGCCGTTTGCCGGAACGTGGGCCGGAGCCGGATCCACCACCGCGGTAACCGCAGCGGGTCGCTCGGCAGCCGGAGCTATAGCGTCGCCCGAAGCACGGCCGCGCAGCAACTCCGCCTCGAGCCGGTGCAGTTCA
>JALORT010000034.1 GCA_025458755.1 Methylotetracoccus sp. | reverse complement strand
GGCCAAAGCGGTGTCGGGAAAACTGTCGAAGATGTCGGGGGAAGTAGAGTTCATGCCGGGACCCTGGTGGTTGCCGTGTTGTTTTTGGTCACGAGTGAGTGTCTCGGGAGAGCGCCAGTTTTCTTGAATTGTGTTTTGCCAACTGTGTCACAGAAAGAGAATCGTGCGACCCGCTAGCGCTCCAACTCCCCGGTCCGGCAGCGACTTGCTGCAAGCGCCTTCATAAAGAGACCAGATCGTAACGAAGCTTGGGGACCATACCCGGCGGGTGAGAATCACCGCGTGACGCCAGCGTGTCGGGCGCGACGCCACACAAGCAGGGGCAATGCGCCGATCGATCGGCGCGGGGTTCCGCTCGGAAGCTCGGGTAATCCTCCGCAGGCATTGAACTCGAATGATGCCGCCTCGACGTCGGCGCCGATCGGTCACGCCTGGGTCTTCGACCCACTTACGGTTACACGTTGGAATTCCACCATCGACCCGTGGCAGTTTGGCGGATGCAAGGACGTAGACGGAAGACCATACAGCGACAGCCGCTGGGCGTGTTGATCACGATGCCTGCGACAACATGGGCTCAGGAGTGTTCCGCACACACGGACCGGTGTGATCAGGGGGCGTCACCGATTCAGAATCCACCCATGATCTGAATGTTGAAGTGCCAGAAGGGCCACACGCTGAATCCCGGTGGAGCGCCTGGATCATCCCATAAATGAGTCTGAATCGGAGTAACCACCGGGACCGTCTGCGTTGTACGCGCGACGGGCACTTCGGCAAAGGAGTCCACGCGCCCGTAGATTGTGATCCGCTTTCCTGGCACGTAGCGGTATGCTTCGGCGCTGAATCCATAACGCGCGGCGAAACGGCCCTGGAAAGAGTCATCCTCTCGCGGCTCCCCCTGGGCGGTGAGCGGAAACGCGTGGATGCCAATCTCCAGATCCCGCTCCAGCACCCGAACATCGGCAATTCGGCCGCCCCAAAGCACCATCCCGCCCCTCTGCCGAGCGGGTGAATCAGCGATGTCGATCGGTGTGGGGCCCGATGCGGCGTGCTGCAGCAGCACGCGGTCGAACGGCGAGACCAGGCTGCAGCCCGCAAGCAGCATTATCAAACCGGCGCTGAAGACCTTGCGGCAATAGTTCAGATGCCGCCTGGACCCACCCGACATCGATGGAACGCCGAGGCCACCGTGGCTCAACCAGGCACCATCCCACCGACGCCTGCCCTGGTTCGCGTCATTGCCGATCACGATCCAGGCGCCCGTCCGCCGGTCAACGACATTCAACCCATCGCTGTTCTTAACACCGCTTCTGGAATTCACCGTGTGCCGATTCGCTACTCATGAACATTCAGGCCCCGGGGTCTTCTCAGATTTCAACGGTGGGTCCGGATCACTGGCGATCGTTGCTGAAGCACCTGGATCGCCTCACAATACCGAGTCATCGGTCGGCATTCTGACGAGCCGATTCCCGGCGCTTCGCTTGTCAGAGTGCCGTGCTTTCGAAACAATAGCGACTGACGCCGCACATGACCAGCCCGACATGACCAAAACACTACTGTCCGCCGCGAGGACCCTTGTTTCCATGCACCTCACCCTAGGGGCGGCCGCCGCCAACCCGGGCATCACGCTGCCGTTGACGGAGCAGGAGAGGTCCGAGATCGATCGGAGTCTGGGTCCAGGTGTGCTGGGGGAAGCGGTTCCGGCGTTGCGAATCACTGATCCGGAACGCTACCTCGACATGAAGCCGGTGCCACGAATCTATCGGGTCCGCAGCGAATCCGGATCGGAGACGGATCAGGGCTTTCAGCTGATGCCTGTGACCTCGGCGGCCGGCAAGCGTACGTGGCGTTATCGGCAGGACGGGGCGGAAAATGGGTTCATCGAGCAGCAACCGGACGGCAGCTTCGTGATGACTGGAGTGGAGGATGCCGAGACCGGGGCTGTCACTCGGTACCAACCGCCCGAGCCTCTCCTGCTGAAGAGTATGAACCCCGGGGAAGAGCGCAAGCTGCGAATGGCGATTCAGGTTTACGATCCGGCAAGCCCGTCCGAAGTCGCTCATGAAGGTTCACTGGATGTCGTCTACCGATATTTGGGCGCCTATCGACTGACATTGCCGGCCGGTACCTACGATGCCGTGCTAATGAAATCCAGCTTCAGCGGCAAAGTCGGGCCCGCTCATCTGGAAGACACGCAGTATCGGTTCTTCGCTCCCGGCGCCGGCTTGGTGGCGGCCATAGAATGGCGTGACGTCTCGGCGTTTCTGCTGTACAACGCCCATATCAGGGAAGCCAGGTTATTGGCGGGCAAATCGCTGTTAGCACCGCATTGAAGGCTGCCGGCTCTCGACCCACTCAGCGTCCGAAACGTCTTTGACAACGACACGCCTGGTGAGCCGTTCCGTAGGCTGCATCGACGATGTACGCGCCTTTTTTGACGAGGTGGCAGAGGACTACCGCGATGCGCACGGTTGCTCGGAGCGGTCCCTGAGCTACCGCCTCGGCATTCTGCAGCGCCTGCTTCCGGAGCGACGCAGCGGTTCGATCGTGGAGATCGGATGCGGAACCGCGATGCATCTGTCGAGCCTGGCTGAAGGGTACGATCAGGCCATCGGTCTTGATCTTTCGCCCGCGATGATCGCCCGTTGCGAGGCAGAACGCCTGCGTCACCCGCTTCGCGAGCGCCTCCGATTCGCGGTGGATCGCGCCGAGGAGCTCGCGACCCAGCGCGACGGCACCGTCGACGCGCTGATCTGCGTCGGCACCTTCGAGCACATCCTCGACCGGCCACGGGCAGCGGCACAGATTCACCGCGTACTGAAACCGGGTGGAACTTTCGTCTGTTTAACGCCGAACGGTGCCTATCTCTGGTATACGCACTTGGCACCCGCCCTGCGACTCGAGACCAAGCATCTAAGCACCGACCGGTTCCTGACCTCACGAGAATGGATCGGGTTACTCACGACAGCAGGATTCGATACGCCCGCCGTTCGGTCTTGGACGTTCATTCCCCGAGGGGACATGCCGGTCCTGGCGGCGCGACTGCTGCAAATTCTGGACGGTTTGGGCCGTCGGCTCCGCATTGACGCTTTGCGCGGCGGCCTGGCGCTGCGCGCTGTCAAGCCTCCGCATTAAGACATCCCACCGCCAAATCGAGGCTCATTCCCAGCCGTCCGACAAAAGTGTTGTGGGCTTTCTGACTTTTTTCTGAAAATCATTGAGATAGGTGTGAAAACTTCCCGAAAAATATTCTTCGGCCACTTTTTCCAACAACCCATTGATTGACTTAACAAATTAACCAGATGCGCAACACCTATGCCGAACACCTTGGGCTCATTCAGGATTGTGACGCCGACGACTCCGGGTGCTCAGCCGCTTGGGCGCTCACCACCGTCAGCGCCGTCATGTTCACGATTCGGCGCACCGTGGCGCTGGGCGTAACGATATTCACAGGCTTTGCCGCACCCAGCAGAATCGGCCCGATCGTGACGGCGTCCGAATAGGCGTTCTTCAATAAGTTGAAGGAGATATTGGCGGCATCCAAGGTCGGCATCACCAACAGATTGGCAGGACCCTGCAGACGGGCATTCGGAAAGACGCGCCGGCGGATTTCCTCGGAAAGCGCCGCATCGCCGTGCATTTCGCCATCCACCTCGAGATCGGGCGCCCGTTCGTTGATCAACCGCAGGACCTCGCGCATCTTCAGTGCGCTCGGCGTGTCGTGCGTGCCGAAACTGGAGTGCGATAAGAGGGCCACTTTCGGGGTGATGCCGAACCGCTCTACCTGCTCAGCAGCGAGGATGGTTATTTCCGCCAACTGCTCCGCGCTGGGGTCGGGGTTCACGTACGTGTCGCAGATGAACAAGGTTCGTCCCGGCAACATGACAAAATTCATCGCCGCATAGTCATGGGCGTCGCTGCGCAGCCCGATGACGTTGCGGATGAATCGAAGGTGTAAGCCATAAGGGGGGAACGTGCCACAAATCAGCCCGTCCGCCACTCCGAAATGGACCAGCATCGCGCCGATCAGCGTCGTACGGCGGCGGACTTCCCGCTGCGCCAACTCCGGCGAAACCCCACGCCGCTCCATGCGCCGATGGTACCAGGTCCAGTATTTCTCATAACTCGGATAAGAATCCGGGTTGACCAATTCGAAGTGTTGACCGGCACGCAGCCGCAGGCCGAGTTCGCCGATTCGCTGCTCGACGATCGCGGGACGGCCGATCAGGATCGGCTCGGCGAGACCCTCGTTGATGGCGACGTGCACGGCCTGCAGCACCCGCTCGTCCTCGCCCTCGCAAAACACGATGCGCTTAGGATCGCGCTTGGCTTGTGCGAACACCGGCCGCATCAACAGGCCGGTGTGATACACGAACTCCGTCAGACTTCGGCGATACTGTTCCAGATCATGGATGGGCCGAGTGGCCACCCCGGAATCCATCGCGGCCCGCGCAACCGCCGGGGCAATTTCCCAAATCAGGCGCGGATCGAACGGTTTCGGGATGATGTAGTCCTGGCCGAAGGTCAGCGTTTCCTCCCGATAGACTTCCCGGACCCGTTCCGTCTGCTCGGCTCGCGCCAGCGCGGCGATCGCTTCGACACAAGCCTTCTTCATTTCCTCGGTGACCGCAGTAGCGCCAACGTCCAACGCGCCGCGAAAAATGAATGGAAAGCAGAGCACGTTGTTGACCTGATTCGGATAATCGGAACGCCCGGTCGCGATGATGGCATCGCTCCGAACGGCCTTCACCACTTCCGGCCGAATTTCCGGGATCGGGTTCGCCAGTGCGAAGATGATGGGGCGAACGGCCATGCGGGCCACCATGTCGGGTTTCAATACGCCGCCGGCCGAGAGCCCCAGAAACACGTCGGCAGCGCCGATCACGTCGGCCAGCGTGCGCGCCGACGTGTCTTTGGCATAGCGCGCCTTGTGGTCGTCCATTTCCACCGTGCGGCCGGTATACACCACGCCATGGATGTCGGTGACCATAACGTTTTCCATGCTGACCCCGAGTGCCAGCAGCATATCCAAGCAGGCGAGTGCCGCTGCCCCGGCTCCCGACGAGACGACGCGGACCTGATCGATTTTCTTCCCGACGATCCTCAACGCATTCAGCATCGCTGCACCGACGATGATAGAGGTGCCGTGCTGGTCGTCGTGAAACACCGGAATCTTTAAGCGCTCGCGTAACTTGCGCTCGACGTAGAAGCACTCCGGCGCCTTGATATCCTCGAGATTGATACCGCCGAATGTCGGTTCCAGGCTGGCGACGATATCGACCAAGCGGTCCGGATCGGCCTCGTTGATCTCGATATCAAACACATCGATACCGGCGAATTTCTTGAACAGCACGCCTTTCCCTTCCATGACCGGCTTCGCCGCGTCCGGGCCGATCGCCCCGAGACCGAGAACCGCCGTGCCGTTGGTGATCACGCCGACCAGATTACCGCGCGTGGTATACCGATAGGCATTCATGGGATCGCGGACGATTTCCTCACAGGCTGCGGCCACGCCGGGAGAGTAGGCCAAAGCGAGGTCCCGCTGGTTGGTGAGCTGCTTGCTCGGCGCGACCGAGATTTTTCCCGGTTTAGGCTGCTCGTGATACTCGAGTGCAGCTTTGCGCAGTTCTTCGTCCATCCGGCGGTATGATGAGTGGGTTAAGGTCGCTATGGTAGCCCACTCACCCCCCCCGTTGGCTCCTGCGAAGTGAGTTTTCAGGGACATTCCGGAAATAGTGTGTCGACTCGAGCCCTAGGACCCGATGCCGACACCGCGCCCGGACTCCCCAGAGTGTCCCCCAGCCAAGAAAAAAGCCCTTCGCTTTCGCGTAAGGGCTTGTTTTCATTGGCTGGGGGACTAGGATTCGAACCTAGGTTGACGGAGTCAGAGTCCGCTGTCCTACCACTAGACGATCCCCCAATGCTCAAACTCCCTGGCGACTTGACCGAGTGTCTGCAGGCTACAGACCCTCGTCCATGATGCCAGACAAAACAGCGCGTTAGCGCTTGGAGTACTGCGGACGGCGGCGCGCCTTGTGGAGCCCCACCTTCTTCCGTTCCACTTCACGGGCATCCCGTGTCACGAAACCGGCTTTCCGCAAGCTCGGACGCAAGGTTTCATCAGACTCGATCAGAGCACGAGTCAGGCCGTGACGAATCGCGCCGGCTTGGCCGGAGGGTCCACCGCCGCAGACCTTGACCATCACATCCACCTTGTCCGCCATCGCGACGGCTTCCAGCGGCTGCAACACGATCATGCGATCGGTCTTGCGGCCGAAGTAATCGTCTAACGCCTTGTTGTTGATCACGATCCGACCCGAACCGGTCGTCGCATAGACACGGGCGATCGCGCTCTTTCGCCGGCCGGTGCCGTAGTAATTCACTTGTGCCATGAATGTGCCGTCCTACCTGTCAGAGTTCTAGAGCGAGCGGTTGCTGGGCCTGATGATGGTGCACGGGCCCGGCATAGACTTTCAATTTCTTGAACATGGCGCGCCCCAGCGGGTTCTTAGGTAACATCCCCTTGACGGCCGTTTCGATAATTCGCTCCGGCTTGCTTGTCCGGAGCTTCCCGAGGGTAATCGACTTCATGTTGCCGATATAGCCGGTGTGTTTGTAATAGACCTTGTTCTGCTCCTTGGCACCGGTCACCCGCACTTTCTCGGCATTGACGACGATGATGTAGTCCCCGGTGTCGACGTGCGGTGTGTAGATGGCCTTGTGCTTGCCGCGCAGGCGGCGTGCAATCTCGGTACTGAGCCGACCAAGCGTCTTGCCGTCGGCATCGATCACGTACCAGTCGCGCTTGACTTCGGCTGGCTTGGCGCTGAAGGTCTTCATTATTTCCCTGGCTCCAGACTGAGGATTCTCAACAAAGCACGCAAGCATACCCGACTCCGGGCGCGCAGACAAGCGGGAGTGCGGCCGCGCGGTGACCCGCCGCAGCGGTGTCGACGATTGCTGCCCCCCTCCGAAAGGGCACTGAGACTCGCCTAGGCGACGGATGCCAGATTCCGTTCCATGGTCATATCGACAACGTCCGGCCGGAACTCCGGCACCAATGCGCGCAGGCAGCGGAGGATCTTTTCCTCCTCGGCGCTTTGACAGGCGTCGATCAATCCTAAGAGATGCTTTCGAATCTCGGTCAAGTCCGCCCCTTCAGGCTGGGCCAGCAGCAACTTGTCGTGCCCGGTCGGCTGCAGATGCTCCTGATCGAGGAACAGCCGTTCGTGCAATTTCTCCCCGGGCCGAAGGCCGATGTATTCGATCCGAATGTCCTCGCCGGGGCGCTTGCCGCTCAGCCGGATCATCTGTTCCGCCAGATAGCTGATCTTGATCGGCTCCCCCATGTCAAGCACGAAAATCTCTCCGCCTTGCCCCATCGCCGACGCCTGCATGATCAACTGGCAGGCTTCGGGAATGGTCATGAAATAACGGGTGACCTCTGGATCGGTCACGGTCACCGGGCCGCCCGCCTGGATCTGTTCACGAAACAGCGGGACGACACTGCCCGCCGAGTCGAGAACGTTACCGAAACGTACGGTCACAAACCGTGTCGGTCCCTGCGTATTCAATTCCTGCAACACGATTTCCGCGGCGCGTTTGGTGGCTCCCATTACATTGCCGGGATTGACGGCCTTGTCGGTGGAAATCAGCACGAACTCGCCGACGCCTCGTCCCATCGCGGCTTCGGCAACCGTCCGGGTCCCGAGCACATTGTTCACCACCGCCTGCCGCATTTGATATTCGAGTAGCGGCACATGCTTGTAGGCGGCCGCATGAAAAATCACATCAGGTTCACTGGCCGCCAGCGCGCCTTCCACGGCGCAGCGGTCTGCCACATCACCGAGCAGCGCACGCACGCGAAGCTTGGGATACACCTTGGCCAGGGCGCCGGTAATCTTGTACAGATTGAATTCGCACCGCTCGAAGATCGTCAATTCTTCAACCGGAAAACGCGCGATCTGCTTGCACAGTTCCCCGCCGATGGAGCCCCCGCCGCCGGTCACGAAGATTCGCTTCCCCTGCAAATGCCGCTCGACATTCGAACGATCCAGTTTCACCGGTGCCCGCCCCAGCAGATCTTCGATCGAAACCTCGCGCAGCGCATTGACCGGCTGGCCCGAGGCTAACAGCTCCTGCACCGACGGCAGCGTCATAAACGGGACCTGCACACTCTCGCAAATCTCGACGATACGGCGCATTTGGCGATCGGTTGCGGAGGGCACGGCGATCAGGATCACATCGATATCCAGTCGCTGCACCAGGTTCGGGATGTGGTCGCACGCGGCACGTACCCGCAAGCTGTGAATCTCCCGCCCGCGTTTCTCCGGATCATCGTCTACGAACGCGACCGGCACGAACTGGCTGTCCCGATCACGCCGCAGGTCGCGGACCAGGGCCTCGCCGGCGTTGCCGGCACCGACGATCAACGCTCGCCGTCCATCCCGCAGATTCGTCGAACGGTCTTTCCAGATCCGGTACATCACCCGCGGCGTGCTGAGCAGCACCGTCAACAAACCGAAGTAAAGCGGGATCACCGACCGCGGCAGACCCTCCAGACGTTCGATGACGAACATCACCGTCGCGATCACCAGCACACCGCTGGCCGCGGATTTGACGATGCGCACCAGATCGGGCACCGAGGCAAAGCGCCAGACCCCGCGATACAAGCCGTAGAAGCGGAACGACAGCCCTTGCAGAACCAGAACGACGGGCAGCCAGCGCCAGGCGGAGTTCAGCCACTGCTCCGGAATGACCCCGAGATTAAACCGGAGCCAAAAGGCGCCCATCCAAGCCAGCAGCACCATCACCAGATCGTGGATAAAGATGATGGTACGGGTTCGGAGCCTCAGCATTCTGTCCATAACAGGGAGTGGGAGTGGTTCAGATCCGTCCCGCCCTCAGCCGAATCGCCACACCCAACAGCGGCAGAACAGCGATCACGGCGATCGGGAACGCCAGTTGTTGCCAGACCGAAGCTGCTACGGCCCAAGGCAGCAGCCAACACAGGTTGAGCATCGCGCAGAATTTTACCACGCGGCCATGCTCACCGAAGAGCGCCGCCGCTTTCTGATACGCATGCAGGCGATGGGGTTGATGCCACGTCTGACCGCCGGCCATTCGGCGCAACAGCGTATAGGTCGCGTCAACCAGGAAAATACCATTCAGAATGACCCAGACGGGGAGTCCCAGACCGCCTCCACTTCGGTGCATGTCGGACAATGCCAGCAGGGCTAGCGTGTAACCTACGAAACCGCTGCCCACATCCCCCAGAAAAATTTTCGCCGGAGGCCAGTTCCAGAACTGAAAGCCTAAAGTGGCGGCAGCTAACAGAATCAAAGAAACCGCGACGTCGTCCACCTGCCCGTCGCGCCAAAACATCAACAAAGCGGCAGCGCATGCAACGAAGATCACCTCGGTCCCGGCGATGGCATCGGTGCCGTCCATGAAATTGAAAAGATTCAGCAGCCAAACCAGCCAAAGCAGTGCGAAAACACTTCCGAACCAGCCCAGGTCAGCACTCCACACGCCCAACGGCATCAGCGAAAAACCGCCCAGCAGCATCAGCGCCGCTCCGGCCGACGTGATGTGAACGGCCAAGCGGAGCCGCGCAGGGACGTGTCCGTGATCGTCCCAAAAACCGACGGCCCCGACCGGAAGACCGGTCAGCAGCAAACCCAGCAAATCGGCGGATATCCGCCCCAGCACCGTCAGTAATACACAGCCGGCCAGGAAACCCAGCAACAAGGCCAGACCGCCGCCACGAGGAGTGGGCCGTTGGTGCGAACTGCGCGCATTGGGCAAGTCGATTAACCGTTCGAGCGCGTAACGCCGCACTAATCCAGTCAACAGAAAAGAGCCGAGAGTCACGCCCGCGGGGACGAGCCAAACGATCCAAGAAGGTATGTTGCTGGCCTGCAAAGCGAATCGACCCACAGGAGGAGGACACGAGGCGAATCAGAGACACCCCGACAGCATACTCGATTTCGAGCACGTACCCGACGGACTGCCGCGGGTGCCCGGACGCAGCGGCCACACAGCGGGCCGATGACTTCAGCTCAGATCCACGAGCCGGACCGCCGCGCCACCC
>JALORT010000373.1 GCA_025458755.1 Methylotetracoccus sp. | reverse complement strand
CTCGTATTGATCAGCACCGACGCGGCAATCTCCTCCGGATGTCGATCCATCCACTCGATCGCCACCATCGAGCCCAACGAAATCGAGAAAAGAAGTACCGGCTCAAACCCATCGGACCGGCCCACCGTACGCTGCTGCCACTCCCCACGGGCGAATTCCATCGCTGCGTTCAGCGACAGCGGACTCGCAATCCGGCAATGGCGGCCATTGCCCGGTAGATCGACGAGATCCACCGTCGTCCCGGGTATTCCTGCGACGAACCGCTCCGGAAAGTCATCCCAGTGCGCGCTCTCGCGCACCAAGCCACGAATGAATATCCAACGCGACGGCGCGGTTTCAGCCTGCATACCAGATCCTCAGTCCGTGCCCGAGCAAGCGCTGCCGCATCGCATCCCCGAGGTCCAACCAGGGTTCCGGCGACTGCACGGCCCGGTAGAGAAAATCGAAAAGAATCATATGGCGCCGCAGCGTCCGCTGCTCGCGGTGCGGCAGCCAAGGATTGAATGCACCGGACCGGAAGAACACCTGACGCCAGTTCTTTTTCACCCACAGCCACGATCCCAGTTCCAGTGTGAACGGGATGAAGTGTCCGCCGGGCCGCTCGGCCTGAAATTCCTCGTACAGGTAATCCCACAGATCGCCATGGGTCACGTATTGAGTGGACTGCGGTTCGATGCGGTAGATATGGTGCGGATAAGTCTTGTCCAGTAACTGCTTCAGCGCCACCACCTCTGGAACGTGCGGAAAAGGATCCCTGGTCTTGGCGTAAGGAAACCAGAACCGGTCGAGTTTGCCGTAACCGGAATGCACATCAACCGCCAAAGCCAGTTGGGCCGGGAATACTTCGCGTCGGACGAAGTCGCACAGCGCCTGGGCCTCGATTTCCATAGGCTCCCCTTCCCTGCCCTGGTACCACGGGAGCCGCGGCGAAATCCGATGACCGCCGAACAGATGCCAGCGGTCCAGCCGCTGGGCCCGCACTGGAGAGTTCCGCATCAGATCCACGCCGTTGCCATTGGACCGCCGCTGCAGGTACATGCCGACCGGGTTCACCAGCGGAAACAGAACGATCCGGGTCGTCTTCAGCATTTCCCGGGTGACGCGGTCCCAGCGGGCCAGTTCCATCAGCGTGCGGAGGTATGACAGTACAATGCGTGTGCCGATACGCTCCAGACCGTGCACGCCGCCGAACAGTGCGAGGACCGGGGTCGTCCGATCCTCTGCACCGAGACGGATCGCGATCAGCGGAAACGATGCCCGTCCGTGGCTGACCGTTCCCAACACCTCGACCCGAGCCAGGCCTTCGAGCTGGACGGCGAGCGACAGCAAGTCGACCAATTCGGGAAAGCCGGGTTTGCCCTCCAGTTGGTCCAGCAAGCCTTCTAACGCCGCTGGGGAACTCGCCGCCTCTCCCGGCGGCGGGAACGGGAAGTTCATCGGGGGCGTGGATCTCCTGCGGT
Organism: Methylotetracoccus sp.; assembly: GCA_025458755.1. GTDB lineage: Bacteria > Pseudomonadota > Gammaproteobacteria > Methylococcales > Methylococcaceae > Methylotetracoccus. The sequence continues at coordinate 1,856 of JALORT010000373.1, read as the reverse complement.
GAAGGCTGAACCGAACGGCGGTGCCGCGAGGCGTAAGATTCTATGCGCATTTGCTCCGATCGCAACCTGTGCTGCACGAAGTGTAACAATCTGCCGACGCTCGGTTCACAGCGTTCCGGGGCATCAACGATGCCGCTGCGGCAGCGGGACGAAGTGAAACAGGCCGCAGTGCCAGCGTCTTCGATGACTGCAGGTACCGCGCGGCGCGACAAACGGGTAAGCTTTTAAAGTTCCGTCCACTTACGAGCGACAGGAAAACCCGCTAAACATGGCAGACCCAGCGATCAAGATTGGAATCGATCTCGGCGGCACCAAAATTGAGCTGCTCGCCTTGGACTCCGCAGGCCGTGAACTGCTGCGCCGCCGCTGCCCGACGCCGCAGGGCGACTACGCGGCAACGCTCGACAGTATTCAACGGCTGGTACTGGAGGCCGAACAGGAGCTCGGCAGCCGCGCCAGCGTCGGTGTCGGGTCACCCGGAGCGATTTCCAAGGCCAGCGGCCGCATGAAGAACTGCAATTCGACCTGCCTGAACGGCCAACCGCTGCGGCGTGACCTGGAGCAACGGCTGGCCCGCCCCATCCGCCTCGCTAATGACGCCGACTGCTTCGCACTGTCGGAAGCCACCGACGGCGCTGCCGCCGGGGCTTCGGTGGTGTTTGGGGTGATTCTCGGCACCGGCGTCGGCGGCGGTATCGTGATCCGTGGACGCCTTCTGCAGGGCCCCAACGCCATCGCCGGCGAATGGGGCCACAATCCCTTGCCCTGGCCCTCGCCGGAAGAACGGCCAGGACCGCCCTGCTACTGCGGGCGGTGCGGATGCATCGAAACCTTTCTGTCAGGCCCCGGTTTGAGCCGTGCGCACGCAGCCGCGACCGGCCAGCAGTTGGACGCGAAAGCCATCGCCGAGTCCGCAGCGGCCGGCGATGCCGGCTGCGAATCGAGTCTCGCGCTGTACGAGAGCCGGCTGGCCCGCGCGTTGGCGCACATCATCAACATCATCGATCCGCAGGTCATCGTGCTCGGCGGCGGTCTGTCGAACTGCACGCGGCTTTACCGCAACGTTCCGAGAATCTGGTCCAGGTATGTCTTTTCCGACCGCGTCGACACTCACTTGGTCCCGCCGCGCCATGGCGATTCCAGCGGAGCGCGCGGCGCGGCCTGGCTATGGGAATGATCCTGAGGTGAATGCCGCCCGCAGCACGGCACCCGTCGGACAGACTTCAGTTGACAGAGACGCGCAATGTTTGCGATCCTTCGCCGGGCAACCAACATTGGGCGGTTAGCTCAGCGGGAGAGCACTGCCTTCACACGGCAGGGGTCGTAGGTTCGAACCCTACACCGCCCACCATATAAAACAGCCTTTTAGCCTCTTTCCTCCGGTTGCGTGGGCACATGAATGTGCCCAGATTGTGCCGTGCGGCCTTCCAAGGCCTGAACGCCGAGGCGCACGTTCTCCGGCGCCAGGTGCGCGTACACGCGGTCCGTGACGCGAATGTCGCTGTGACGGAGCAGGGCCGACACGTGGTGGATCGGCACATTCGCCTGGACCGACCAACTGCCGCAGGTGCGTCGCAAGTCGTGCTGATGCACGTCCCCGAGCCCGGCACTGCGGACCGCCGTCGAAAAGCTCTTCTTGATACTCGCGATACGGTTTCCTCGCCGATCACAGCAAACCCAGGGAGTATCCGGGCAGCACCGTGTCCTGAAGCCTGACCGCCGTTCGATGGCGTTCCGTGCTCGCTGTTCAGCGGGACACTGCCTGTCTTCCCATTCTTCTGGTGTTGAGCTTCGAGATAGATCAGACCCCGGTGCAGATCGATCCGGCACCATTCCAACGCCAGCATTTCGCCCGG
>JALORT010000372.1 GCA_025458755.1 Methylotetracoccus sp. | reverse complement strand
TAGACGTGGTGGACATTCAGGCTCCAGCCGCCGAAGCCGAGCGGCAGGGCGCTCCAACTGCCGATTTCGGTCTGGTGCGTTTGCCACAGCGTCAGCTCGTTGCGGGCGCGACGGCCGGTGATCGGCACGCCGGAGTAAGCGCCAAAGGCACTCCTTAACGCGGCCGGCGTTTGGTAGACCGCGTCATAGGTGTAACCGATCCGGACCGTCGCCGCCTGCACCCCGCTGACTTTGCGGCCGTAGCCGTCGAGGCCGTCCCAGGTGAACCGGGTGGTCTGGTTCGCCGCCGCCGGGAAGGTTTGCGTATGACGCTGGCCGGCGATCTGGATGTCGAGTTCGATGCGCTTCAGGCTGGCCGGCACGCTGGCGCCGCTGAGCGGGATGTCGAGGACATACGCGGTCTGGCGTCCTGCCGTGCGGTCGCTGCGATAGTGCAGCGCCAGGGAGGTGCCGGCCATCGGCAGCACTTCGCCCAGGGTCTGGGTTTGGCATTCGATGATCGACCCCGACTGACAGTCCGGATCATCCAGCCCCTGCTCGCTGCGGGGCGCGGGCTGCAGCGGCGCCTTGGCGTCGGCGGGCGGGCCGTACGGCCAGTTGAAGTCCCAGGGCGTGAAATGGGTGACCGGCACCCGCCAGAACGAGGCCCCCGGTTCGAACCGCTGGGCCAACTGCTGACGTTCGGCGTCGGTGACGCCAACGACGCTCAAGGTCCTGGCATCGTCCGCCACCCCATCGCCGTCGACATCGAGATCCGCCCACTGATCCGTGATGCCGAGCAGTTTGATCACTTGCCCGTTGTCGGACGGCATCCAGGCCGCTTTACTTCGGTCGTAATACCCCGCCGGCACCGCCATGCCAACCGGGAAGCCGAGGAAATTGTCCACATACACCGGAACGGGGCGATCGAAACGGAGGGTTTCGGCTCCGGCGGCGAGGGCTTCATCGGCACTCAGCTCGACCGCGTAGGTGTAGCCGCTGCTGGCCGGCAGTAGGCCCGGCATGCTTTGCGGTCCCTTCTCGCCAACCGTGTATTCCGTCGCGCGGACGGTCAACGTGGACAAGGACTGCACGGTCCCGTCCGGCAGGGTCATCGCGGCCTGGACGCCGGCCGGAAACAGCGCCGTCACTTGGCGGGTGCCGTCCTGGTCGGTGACGACACTGCCTTGGGCGGCCTGCGGCGGGGCGTCGGGTCCCGCCTCGATCAAAGTGCTGCGCGCGTCGAGCGGCAGCAGCAGGACCTCCTCCAGCACCGTATACTCCTGCCAACCCGGGTCGGCCGGACGCTGCGCCGGCAGGTAGCCGTCCTTGGTGAAATTCAAAATCAGCACGCCGCCGCCGTTCACCGCCAAGTCGAACGCGCCGTCGGCCCGGGTCAAGGTGCGCCCGAACTCCGGATGGTCCTTGATCGTGACCGCGACCCCGGGCAGCGGCGCCTGATTTCGGTCCAGCACGCGGCCGCGGAGCACGGCGGTGCGTACCGGTGCCATGACGCCCGCCGCCACGCCGGTTTGAATCGGGTGGGCGCCGCTGAACAGGAATTCGGTCGCGGCCGCGGTCGTCGTCGGCGTGGTCGCATCGATCCGGGGTGCGACGGTAGGGGGATGGGGCGGGAGCAGGGACTCCGGACCCAGAGAGACCACGAGCTGGAGCGCGGTGCCGCGCAGCACCACGCCGCCCGCCGCCGGGTCCTGGGCCAGCACCGTGCCTTCCGCCAGCGGATTCGTTTCGAACCGGATGCCGCCCCATTGCATCCCGGCGTCGAGAATCGCGAGTTCGGCCAGCGGCCGCAGCAGACCGGTCACCGCCGGAACCACGGTGCGGCTCGCGTCCGGCTGCACGATGAGTTCGAAACGCTGGACAGCGGTGCCGCCGCGACCGTCGTCCGCGGTGACCTGAACGGCCGCGGTGCCGATCTGGCTGGCCAGCGGCCTCCAGCGGATCACCCCCGACAGCGGATCGATCACCAGTCCGGACGGCGACACCTGCAGCGCATAGCGCAGCGTATCGCCGTCGGGGTCGTTGGCAGCCACGGCGTAGTCGTAGTCTTGGTCGACCGTGGCCCGGAGCGGCGGCGAGGAGGTGATGGTCGGCGCGCGATTCGGCGGTGCGCTGACGGTCACCTCTGCGGTGTCCGGTGCGCTTGCCAGCTGGCCGTCGTTGACGATCAGTTGCGCCACGTACGACCCCGGCACATCCGGAATCAACCGGCTCACCGGCCGCAGCGGGTCGGCCAGCTCGGCTTGGCTGCCGTTCGGCATCGCCAGCAACGACCAGGCAAAGTCCAGTGCATCGCCGTCGGCATCGGTGGACGCACGGCCGTCGAGGTGCACCTCGGCGCCGACCGTCGCCGTCTGCGGCGGCCCCGCGTCGGCCACGGGACGCGAATTTTCGGTGTCGACGACGACGGTGTCCGGATCACTGGCCGCTTGGCCGTCCTCCACGGTCAGTTCGACTTCGTACCGTCCCGGCTGGTCCACATCGAATCCGGGGGTCGCGGTGCCTGCCTGCCACAATTCGGCCAGACTCTGTGCCGGTTTGGCCTTCAGCGCCCAGCCATAGACGAGGGCGTCGCCGTCGGCATCGGTCGAAGCGCTGCCGTCCAGCTGGACCCGGCTGCCGACGAACACGGACTGGTCGGGACCGGCATGCGCCACCGGCTTCGAGTTGACCGTGCTGACGACCACCGTGTCCGCCGGGCTGTCGGCGTTGCCGTCGGACACCACCAGCGCGACCTCGTAGCGGCCGGCGCGGTCGATGGAAAACGCCGGATGCAGGGTGTCCGCGCCGGAGAGAACCGCCTGGCTGGACTCCGGGCGCTGCCGTAAGGTCCAGCGGTAGCTCAGCCGGTCGCCGTCGCGGTCGGTCGAGCCGCTGCCATCCAGCGTGACGGTCGCCCCGACCGGTGCGGTCTGGTCGGGGCCGGCATCGGCCACCGGCGGATGGTTCCAGGCCGCCAGCGACGCATAGAGTTTGTACTTGAAATTCAGCGCCGGCGACGGCTTCGGGGACGGGGCCGCGGAGACGCGAAACTGCACCAGCACGGCGGCAACCCTTTCCCCGGGCCGCAGCGCGCCATTGATCAGCGGCAGATCGACATAGGGCCGGCCCTTCTCATCCACACCGCCCTCGTACAGGCCGCTGCTCCGGTTCAGCCAGAGCGGCGTCCACTGAAGATCCACGCGCGACGGCACCGGCACCAGATGACCCCGCTCCGACGGCTGGGCCGAACCCGCCAGTACCCCGCTCAGCCACAGCGTCAGCAGTAGGCCGGCGCTCTGCGCTGCGGTCGGCACCACCGGGGACCGCCGCTTCCGCACTACACGCCGAAAGAGTTCGAAGAGAGTCTCCCGTATTCCTCTGACCCCGAAGCGGTCCCGAATCCTGCTCATTGCTTACACCTCGATGAACGACGCCAGGCACGATCGGCTGGTTGAGCGCGCAACCTCGGGTGTTTCGGTATCAAGGGTTGGATTTTGAGCGGCGACCATGCCGCCGTTGATCGTTTTGTGAGGCGGTCTGCGAGTTCGCCGCGCACACCACCGGCGGTCAGCGGTGGCATGATTCGGCTTCGGCCCGCGTTAACGCGGCCGCCAAGCTGCCGCTCAATCGCGGAAAGATCGCTTCAGCCTTCCGACCAGGCTTCGGACCGCACCTCGACCTGCTCCAACGCGATCTGCATCCCTTTCTCCTGCTTGTCCCCCGGGTACCGTATTTCCGCAGGATGCGCTTAACGAGCTCGCGCGCGATCGTGCGCAGCGTCGAACAACGCATCCGCGCCGCGCCCATCAACCTAGTCCTACTCCAGTGCCACGTTGCGCACCTGATAGAACTGCTCGAAGCGATCCGCCCGCAGCTCTGAGGGATCAACCAGATGACTGCGAAGCACCAGATCCATCGGCGCGCCGTGGTGCAATACCTGAGCATGTGGCGGGATCTGGGCCTGACAATTCGACGGCGCCTTGCCCCCGATCATCCGGTTAGCCTCTTTGAGGACAGCGGTCTCGTTGACGATGGAATTGAACACCTTCGGCGGAATGTTCATGTCCTCGCACCACTCGTGCGGGAAGATATGACGGGTGTCGATCTTCCGTTCGTCGCGCGTCAACGAGGTCAGGCGCTGCCGGCCGTCGAGGATCTTCGAGCACCAGGTGGGCGGTGGCTCAACCCCGAAACACATGCTCACGATGCCACTGCAGGAAACGCGG
>JALORT010000371.1 GCA_025458755.1 Methylotetracoccus sp. | reverse complement strand
CGCGCGCCGATGGGCTTGACTGATGCGACTACGGACTCCCAGAGTTGCCTGTCGGCCTCCCGCAGCGGGCCCCCGCCGCCGCGCTTCATGCCGGATTGGGCAGCAGCACCACCATGTCGCCCGGCGCCTTCATGTAGCCAGCGGCATAGGCTGCATCCTGCCCGGCGCCGAAGAAGATGTCGCCGCGACTGGCGCCGCGGATGGCCGACCCGGTATCCTGTGCGATCATCAGGCGGCGGAACCGCTCCGGCCCCTTCATCATGCGCGGCGTCATTGTGTCGATCCAGACCGGAAGGCCAAGCGGCCAGAAGCGGCGGTCGACGGCCAGCGACACAAGCGCCTCCAGCCCGACTTCCTGGGCGCCTGGCGGGCCACTTTCGGCGGGTACGCCCACCAGTTCGCGGAAAAACACATACGAGGCGTTGCGCCGCATGATGGCACGGGCGCGCGTTTCGTCTTCGGCGAGCCATTGCCGGAGGGCCTGCATCGACATTCTGTCGCGCGCGAACAGGCCTGCGACCACGAGCTCGGCTCCGATGGAGGTGTAGGGATGACCGTTCTTGGCGATGTAGGCCACGCGAACCTGCGTCCCGTCATCAAGTGCGATCCTGCCTGACCCCTGGACATGAATGAAAAACAGGTCGATCGGGCAATCGAGCCAGAACAACACGTCCGCCTTGCCCTCAAGCGCACCGGCTTCGATTTCCGCCCTGGTGTGATAGGGAACGAGCTTGTCGGCTTCGACCCGACCGTAAACTGCGTCGCTTCCGTGCTGGCCCGTATGACGGATGAGATCGACCGGTCGGCCATAGAGGGGGTGCTGATAACGTCCGTGGCGGTGGCGGCTGCCCAGTGCCTGCGCTTCGTAGTACCCCGTAAACAGGCCCTCCGGGCGGTGTGGGTCGTAAACGCGGTGCGGCTTAAATCGGCTCTCGAAGAAGGTCTGAGCATCATCCGGATCGGTTTGCAGCGCCGCCTCGGCCACTCGCATCCATTGCGCCGGATCTCCGCCATAACGGGGCCCACGCGAGAACGCACGGCCCGCCCCAAGCAGATCGTGCGCGGATCGCTGGAAGCCGCGCAGGGCCGGCTTCAGGTCGAAATCCATCCACCCGGCGATGGTCTCGAAGGGTTCCGGGGTCAGTTCGACTGCCGGGGTGGCGATGGTGTACAGGCCTGTCACGCGACCGCTTCGGTTGCGACCAGTTTCCAGTTCGGGTCCCGCGATTTCAAATCGCGCTCGAACGTCCAGACGTCAGTGACTTCGACGACCTTCTGCGGATCGCCGTCGATCACCGTGCCGTCAGCCGCCTTCGTGGCCGAAACCTGATCGCTTGCATATCGCACCGTCACGCTTGCGCGGCTATCCGACAGCTCCACATTCACGATCTGCGCAGAGTTCAAACCGACGAAGCGAAGCTCAAGGGTCTGCCCTGCTCGCTGACGGTTGTCGATTGCGGCGGCGAAACCTTCGAAAACGTCGCGAGAGAGAAGCGGCTTCAACGCCTTCTTGTCGGCGTCGGCGAAGGCGGTGACGATCATCTCGTAGGCGATTCTGGCGCCGTCCATGAAGGACTTCGCCGTGAACGAGGGATCTGCATCGGCGATGGCCTGGAGGCCGTTTGCCACGGCCGAGCCTTCATCGGCGAAACCGGTCCACGCGGGAGCCTTCGGTTCGCTGTCCGCTTCCGCCGACTTGTCGGCGGCCGGTCGGCGGCCGGGAAACACGATCACGCCATCGTCTGCGGGCTTCTCAGGCGGGCGTGCGTCCTTCGGCGGGACGGGATCGTAACGCTTCTCGTTGCCGGAACGTGTGCCAAGGACCGACCGTAACCGGAACGCCAGAAACACGGCCGCGGCGAAGATCAGCAACGTCAGCGGGTCGAAACCCTGGTCCATCCAACCGTATCCAATGTCCTTGTGTCTTCAGGTGATATAGTACACCCGGTCCGGCGCGCCAATCGGATAGCACGGAGATTTCATGCAGCGGGGATTTCGTGCAGCAGGGATTCCCGCACGCTTGCAGGCGTTCGAGGCGCATGGTAGCGACGCGGTCTGCCATTTACAGGAGATACCCGATGGCGAAGGCGCCGAAATCGACGAAGAAGGGTGAGGGCAACGGAACCGGGGAGGCCGCCGCTGCGCCAACCACCCAGTTGCCGCCGGTCGCGAACCCGGCACCGGGTCAGCAGCCGTCGATGAAGATTCTCGGCCAGTATCTCAAGGATCTCTCCTTCGAGAATCCGCATGCGCCGCAATCAATGGCCATGCAGGGTCAACCCGAGATCAACATCGCCGTCAACGTCAACGCCAAACCAATGAGCCAGTCGTCCGACTTCGAGGTCGAACTGCACCTCGACGCGAAAGCACGCCACCAGGGGAAGGTCGTTTTCGCCGCTGAAATGCTCTACGCGGGCGTCTTCCGGCTGGAGAACATCCCGCAGGAAGCCCTTCACCCGATCGTGCTGATCGAGTGCCCGCGGATGCTGTTTCCGTTTGCCCGGCAGATCCTCGCCGACGCCACCCGCAGTGGCGGGTTCCCACCGCTGATGCTGGACCCGATCGATTTCGCCAGCATGTACCAGCGCCGCATGGCTGAACAGCAGAAGGCCCAGGCCTGAAAGACTTCCGTCACGGACTGGGGTAGGTCTTCCAGAGGCTGTGTTCACCGAGTGTCTCGACCAGCTTCTGGTGCTCGAGGATCTCGGTGGTCGTGATCCTTGCCGCCAGCACTCCCGGACGGGGGCCGACCGGCTGGAAATCGATCACTGTTCGCTGGCTCAACCGCGTCGCCTCGACAAAGACGAGTGCGGTCTGCCGCCCGCCGATCAGCTCCAGGTAGACATCAGCGAGCAGTTCGGCATCGAGCAGCGCACCGTGTCGGACACGCTTGCTGTTGTCGATGCCATAACGCCGGCATAGGGCGTCAAGGCTGTTTGGTCCCATCGGATGGCGTTGCCGGGCAAGTGCGAGGGTATCCACAACCCGCCCATCGAGTGTGAGCAAGCGTCCAGCGGCACGGAATTCGGCGCTGAGGAACTTGCAGTCGAACGCGGCATTGTGGATCACCAGCGGGCTATCGCCGAGAAATGCCTGCAAACCGTCTGCGACGTCCGCGAACCGGGGTTTGTCGGCGAGAAACTGGTCCGACAGGCCATGCACGGCGAACGCTTCCGGGGGCATGCTTCGGTCGGGATTGATGTAGCAGTGGAAAAACTGTCCGGACGGCACATGGTTAAGGAGTTCGATCGCACCGATCTCAACGATCCGGTGACCATCGAGGGGCTCAAGCCCGGTCGTTTCCGTGTCCAGTACTACTTCGCGGATCATGGTCTTC
>JALORT010000370.1 GCA_025458755.1 Methylotetracoccus sp. | reverse complement strand
CGGCAATGACTCGGGCCAGTTCGTCGTCGGGGAGATCCAGGGCGCGCCTGAGCCGCGCGAAATCTTTCTTGGCCAGGAAATCAAGATGGTTTTTGACCAATTCCAGCGCCTTCCCGCGATACGGTGTCGATTCCGGCATCTGTCTCAATTGGATATGGAGGCACTCCGCCAGGGTGCTGGCCGCGACTCCCGGCGGGTCGAAGTTCTGGATGCGGTGAACCATACCGGAGACTTCTTCGATGTCCAGATCTTCGATCTGGGACCGCAGCGACTGAAAGATGTCCTCGATCGGACTGTCGAGATAACCATCATCGTTGACGGCATCAATGATGGCCATGCCGATGGCGTTGTCGCGATCGCTTAGTGGTGACAGATCGAGCTGCCAGCGCAAATGATCCTGCAGACTTTCGGCCTTCGCCCGTTGAAAGGAGAAGTCATCGTTGTCGCTGTCCGTGCTGACACTCCCATAAGTTTGCAGTCCCTCGTAAACCTCGTCCCAAGAGGAATCCATCGGCAATTCAGCGGGGATTTCCGACGTTTGGTCCAGATCCGGCAGTTCCTTGAACTCCGTCGAGGACGACTCCGACCTTGCGTTCTCCGCGGCGTCTGCAAACGGCGCCTCGTCTTCCGTCACCTCGAGCATCATGTTCGAATCCAACGCCTGCTGAATTTCCTGGTGCAGGTCCAGGGTCGACAATTGCAGCAGCTTGATCGCTTGCTGCAACTGCGGCGTCATTGTGAGCTGTTGGCCCAGCCGAAGCTGAAGGGTCTGTTTCATGGTCGGGTGGCGGCGAAATGAGCGTTCAAGGCGTGCGCGGGCGCCTGGCCCAAAGGCATGCCCGCCTCGGGAGAGTGAGCCTCTTGCCCGGCATGCAGATCGGGGTTGCGTGCGGCTTGGAAAAAAGGATCCACGACTTGCTTCCCACTGCGCCGCTACATCGAAAAATGTTCACCCAGGTAGACCTGCCGTACCTCCGGATTCGCGACGATCTGCTCGCTGTCGCCCTCGGCGATTACCTTGCCGCCGTTCAGGATGTAAGCGCGGTCACAGATTCCAAGGGTTTCGCGAACATTGTGCTCGGTGATCAGAATGCCGATACCGCGCTCGCGCAGCAAATGAATGATCTTCTGGAGGTCGATGATCGAAATGGGATCGACGCCTGCGAAGGGTTCGTCGAGGAGCATGAAGCGGGGTTCGCAGGCGAGCGCCCGCGCGATCTCAACCCGTCGCCTCTCCCCTCCCGAGAGTCCCATGGCCTTCTGTTGTTGCAGGTGGCTGATTCCGAATTCTTCAAGCAGTTCCTCGATCACGAGTTCGCGCTGGCCGTTGGACAGATCCCGGCGCAGTTCCAGCACGGCTCGCAGATTCTCACGTACCGTCAGCCGGCGGAAGATCGAGGGCTCCTGCGCCAAATAGCCTACACCGAGCTTGGCGCGGGCATGCATCGGAAGGTGAGTGATCGCCTGTTGGTCGAGGGCAATCTCCCCGCGGTCCGGGCGAATCAATCCCACGATCATATAAAAGCTGGTCGTTTTTCCGGCACCATTGGGACCCAACAGGCCGACGATTTCTCCCGAGTTGATCGACAATGACACGCCGTCGACCACGTTCCGTTTGTGGTAGTGTTTGCTCAGATTGACCGCGGAAAGGATTGCCATGATGGTGCTCGAACTGGTTGTTCCCTGGCGTTATTTCGGTTGGATGGTCACGTGCACCCGTTTGGTGTTGGAGTTGGCACTGCCCGCCTTCGCCAGTCCCTTCGCGCTGTCGTACTCGATGCGATCGCTCTCCGTTGTGATCTTGCCCTGGATCACGACGGCCTTGTCAAGAAGAATCAACAGCCCCTCTTCGGGAAAATACTCGGCCCTGGCGGAGGTGCCGGTCATATCGTCGCCGCCGCCTTCCGGGGTTTGTTTCAGCCGGACGGGCTTGCCGGTGGCGACCACCTTTTGCGTCACCCCGTCCTTCTGATATACGGTCATTTGATCGGAATTCACGACCAGGCTGCCTTGCGTGGCCTGCACGTTCCCGATGTACACCGTTTCACCCGTGTTTTCATCGTAGGTGGCGCGGTCCGCTTCGATGTAGATCGGTTCCCTGGAGTCGCTGTCTAGCGCTCGGGTCGAAACGGACAGGACGGCCGCGAGCACACCGAAACCTGACGCCAGAACCTTCGCCGCTGTCATCGTTTTGCCCATTAGTTCCTGCTGCTTTTCGAGGGTTTGCCTTTCGTTTTACCCGCCGGCGAGGTGCGGGGAGGCTTCGGGGGGAATTCGTGTTTACGACGGACCGAGGACAACACCGTCACCCGCAGCGCTTTACCGAAATGAACTTGCATGCCGATTCCGGAAAGCTCGTCGGGTGGGCTGAAGATTTCAACGAAATCCTCGGTTTCGCCGTATTCCTCGTCGGGCTTGATCCGGACATTCGAAGTTTCCGCTCGGAAGGTTCGGCCTTTGCGGTCGGCATCGCGTAGAACCAACACAGGGCCTTCCAGGAAGACATCGGTACTCTTCGATGATACGGTGCCCCGTTCGCCATGGATGACCCACGGGGGGCCGTCCGCAGAGTAGAGGGTCAAGACCGGGCGCTCCAACTCGGAGTGGTCGTCACTGTGATAGTGGGTCAGCTTTTCGGCAGTGAGGACATTTCGGCGCTTGCCGTGGATGTCCGCTGTGATCCGGTGGATATTACGCGAATAATAGTCGATCTGTCCCGGCGTCTTACCCTCGCGCGGTTCGCCTGGCGGTGCCAGCTGTTCGGCCACCCAACCGCTGCCGATCACGGCGAGCACTAACAACACGTAGGTTAACAGGCGGCGGGCGGTTTCCATGGCGGCTGGTCGGCTAAAGGTAACGTTCGATGACTCCAGCCAGCGTTCCTTGAGCGGCCATGATCAGATCACACACTTCGCGCGCAGCGCCGCACCCGCCGGCACATCGCGTCTGCCAGTGGGCATAGGGCAGGACCGAGTCATTCGCGTCGGCGACGGCGACGCTCAACCCCACCTGACGCATGACCGGCAGGTCGAGCAGATCGTCGCCGACGTGGGCGACCTGTTCCGGTAAGAGCCGCATCTTTTCGCAAATGGACTGAAATACCGCGAGCTTGTCCTCGACCCCCTGGAATACGAGATCGATCCCGAGGTTTTCCATTCGTCGCGACACCGAAGCCGCCTGCCTGCCCGAAATGACCGCCGATTCGACCCCGGTGGAGCGGAGCATCTTGATGCCGTGCCCGTCCCGGGCATGGAAGCACTTGTATTCGCGTCCCGTTTCATCGAAGTACAGCTTGCCGTCGGTCAGAACGCCGTCCACATCGAAGATGACCAGCCGAATC
>JALORT010000369.1 GCA_025458755.1 Methylotetracoccus sp. | reverse complement strand
TCGGAATGGTGTGGCAGACGCCGAGCTTTTCACGCCGGTCGATGCTCTCCATGGACGCCGACAGAATTTCCGCCACCAAGCCACCACGAGACGACATCAAGGTCCGAAAGAAACCGGGCACCCGTGATCCGCGCGACGAAGAACGGAACCCTGCGGCGACATCTCCCCGCATCATGGCGGATTGCTGCGCGAATCCGCCCTACGGCCGTCCTGTCGTACGGTTAAAAGGTCGGGGCCGACCGGGCCGGAATTGCAGGGGTCGGTTCGGGAAGTTGGGCGGTTGACGGTATCCTTCGCAGACCGTTGCCCTGGTCCGCAAAAAATGGGTTGCATTGTGAGACGACCGGTCGTATTTTACGCCCATGGCTCGAGCCGCTGCGAAAAAGCTGACCCGTGAGAAACTCCTGGACGAAGGGGTGGCGATGCTGATCGATCAGGGCTACCACGGCACCGGCTTGCAGGATGTACTGCAAGCCGTGGGCATCCCGAAGGGGTCCTTCTACAACTATTTCGACAGCAAGGAACAGTTTGCCGCAGCGGTAATCCAGCACTACATCGAGCCGTTCATCCAGCAGCTCGACGGGTATCTGCAGCAGAGCGAACTCAGTGGATCGGCGGCCCTGGAGAGCTATTACTGGGCGCAGATCGAGGAATCCGCGCGCCGCCAATTCCGGGGGGGCTGTCTGCTCGGCAATTTGATCGGCGAGATCGGTGAGACCAGCGAGACCTGCCGCAACGCCATCAGGAGCGCGTTGGGCCGGTACCGCAATAAAATCATGGAGGCGATCGAAAAGGGACAGCGCGAGGGAGCGTTTCGCCGCGACAAGACGGCGCTGGAGATGGCGGATCTTCTGGTCAACGCGTGGCAAGGCGCGTTGCTCAGAATGAAAATCGAACAGTCCGTGCACCCGCTGGAGGAGTGTTGCCGGAACCTGCTCGGCGATTATTTCAAGAACTAAAAAAGGCTTGCCCGAATACGAGACGCCCGGTCGTACGACATCGGTTCGGGCGATCGCTCGTCAACGTCGAAGAGAGGAGGAACCATGCCGAAATACATCATCGAACGCAATATACCGGAAGCGGGGAACCTGTCCCCGGACCAACTGCACGGCATTTCGCTGAAATCGTGCAACGTCCTGAGGAATCTCGGTCCCGAGATTCAATGGATCGAAAGCTACGTGACCGACGACAAGGTGTACTGTGTCTACCGTGCACCCAGCGAGGACTTGATCCGCGAACATGCCGCGCAAGGCGGATTCCCGGTCAATAGTATTCGGGCGGTCCGGTCGATCATCGATCCGACCACCGCGGAGTGACGGCCGGTTCGCACCGGCCGATTTCGTCCTGCATCCAATAATGAGGTTGTGCACCAATGATTACCATGCCTTCAACTGTCGTCTCCCTTGTCCCCATCCGCGGTTTGTCTTTGCGCCTCGTTCTGTCCGGTCTGCTCGGCGCAGGAGTGATGAGCGCGCCGGCGTTGGCCGATGAAACCTGTGCCTCACCGTACATGAAGAAAATCACTGGCCAAGAAGACTATGTGTACGTATGGACCCTCGGCGCCGAAGGCATCGGCGACGAGCAGGACAAACTGGTCACCGTGGATGCCAACCCGAAGTCGCCGCAGTACGGCAAAGTGATCGCCGCGCTGTCCGTGGGCGGGCGCAATGAGGCCCATCATTCGGACTTCACGGACGACCGCCAATTCCTGTGGGCCGGCGGGCTGGATACCAGCAAGATCTTCATCTTTGATGTGAAGACCGACCCCGCCAAGCCGAAACTGGTGAAGACGATCACCGATTTCGTCGCGAAAAGCGGCGGGGTCGTGGGTCCGCATTCGCTGTACGCCTTGCCCGGCCGCATGATGATCACGGGTCTCTCCAACAACAAGGATCATGGCGGCCGGACCGCATTGGTGGAATACAGCAACCAGGGCGAGTACGTCGCCACCCACTGGATTCCGACCGACAGCGATCTGCGCGGGGCGGTGAAAACCGGCAAATACGCCGACGGCTACAACTACGATGTGCGGGCCCTCCCGCGCCGGAACCTGATGGTGACCTCGTCATTCACCGGCTGGACCAATTACATGATGGATTTCGGCAAGATGCTGGCCGACCCGGAAGCGATGAAGCGTTTCGGCAATACCGTCGTGACCTGGGATCTGCATACGAAGCAGCCGAAGAAAGTCTTCGATGTGCCCGGTGCGCCGCTCGAGATCCGCTGCGCTTGGGGCGAAACGCACAACTACTGCTTTACGACCACCGCGCTGACCTCACAGATTTGGCTGATCTACGAAGACGATAAAGGCGAGTGGCAGGCCAAGGCCGTCGCCGATGTCGGCGATCCGACCCAGGTGCCGCTGCCGGTCGACATCTCGATCTCGAACGACGACCAGCGCTTGTGGGTCAACACGTTCATGGACGGCAACACCCGGCTGTTCGACATCAGTGACCCGCACCATCCCAAGCAGATCCACCAGCAACACATCGGCGCCCAGGTCAATATGGTCTCGTCCAGCTGGGACGGCAAACGCCTTTATTACACCTCGTCGCTGCTGGCCAATTGGGACAAAAAAGGCAAGGACAACGAGCAGTTCCTGAAGCTCTACCACTGGGACGGCAAGGAACTGAAACAGCAGTTTGCTCTCGATTTCTACGCCGAGAAGCTCGGACGCCCGCACCAGATGCGTTTCGGAGCCCATGCGCTGTATGCCGCATCGAGCGCAACGCCCGAACGGATCGCCGCGGCACGCTGATTCATTCCGATAGCCCCGGATTCCGCTCTGTTCCATCCGGGCTGCATCGAGACCGTAGCCCGCGATGCAGCGGAGCGGAATGCGGGACAACCGGCGCCGCGGATGGCGGAGACCTACGCCCAATGAAGAAGAACGATCGCTTGCCGCGCCGCGGCCCGTCCCGCCACCCGCTCGTCGCGGCGCTTTTTCTGCCTCTCTGGTTGACCAGCGTACAGGCCGAGGCGCCATTGGCGCCCGGCTACCGTGCGTTACCGTACGCGGCGCCGGTGCCGGGAAGCTATCGCCTGCCCATACTCGGCCAGGCCGCAGACGGCAGGGTAGCCGATTCCGATGGCACATCGACATCGCTGCATCAGACGTTCGGCGACCGTGTGGTGCTGCTGAGCTTCATCTACAGCACCTGCAGCGATGTGAACGGCTGTCCTCTGGCGATGACGGTGTTCCAGAAGTTGAAGAACCGACTGCTGGAGACGCCCGAGTTGGCTGGCCGGGTACGGCTGATCACCTTCAGCTTCAATCCCGAGCACGATACGCCGGAGGTCCTGGCCCGCTACGCAGAAGGGTTCCGGCAGCCGGGGTTCGACT
>JALORT010000368.1 GCA_025458755.1 Methylotetracoccus sp. | reverse complement strand
CTGGGGATCGCGATCGTTTCCGGTGCGGTTGTGGAAGCTTACGCCTATCGGTCGGCGGGAAAATTTAGGCTTCGCCGCCCCCGGCGTATCTGCGCCATTCGTCATGCATCTGTGTTTCTTGAGAGTTGGAGATAGTCTCATGCGTAAACTGATATTGTTCTGGTTCCCTGTCCTGCTGTTTGCGGTTTCTCCCGCTTGGGGGGCGCCGATGAAGAGCCTCATCAGCGATAAAGTAAACGTGCGTTCAGGGCCGGGCATGAACCACGGAATCCTCTATCGAGCCAACCTTGGATATCCGATCGAAGTCGAACAGCAGGTCGGTGACTGGGTGCGGATCAAGGATTGGCAGGGCGATCGTGGCTGGGTGTCCAAGGACATGGTCGGTAACATCAAGACCGTGGTGGTTCTCGGGACGGATGCCAATGTGCGCAAGGCACCGGGCTTAAGCGAGAGTTCGGTCGGCAAGGTCTCTCGCGGAGAAATCTACAAGGTGCTCGCGAAAAAGGCCGGCTGGGTCAAGTTGGGCTACTACGATGACAACCAGGAGGTCGGATGGATCAGGGAAGATTTGGTGTGGGGACATTAGCGCACCGTCCAGCGGGTGCACCAGGCCGATGCCGCGCGTGATGCGGTCGACTCGCGCGGACTTTCGCCTCCTACCCTTCACGGCTCCTACCGCGTCGACCCGGTTTCATCGCGGGGGTCGTGGGACTCGCTCGGAGCGTCAGCCATGACGCGGGCTCGGCATCCGAGCCGGATCAAAATCCGCCCGTTTGCAGAGACCGGTCGACCGGGCATTGGCGCCGCGCGGCCAAACGCACTGACGAGCCATCAGGCCGTCAGATTCTGCCGGTTCTATCGCTCGTCGGGATGTGACCAGCCGCGCCTTTGAAGCGCTGGCGAGACCCTCGCGTCCAGGCGTGCAGTTTCCGGGGACTTGGGGGACGCGACAACTTCCATCGTCACTCTGACACCGCGCGAGGGCTCACGCGCGACGAATCCAGGGCCGCCGGGTGATCAGCCCGGTATGACCGCTGAAGCAATCTTCTCGTCCTCGTCTGGGGGTGTTTGTCGCCCGACCGCAGCAATGGGGACGCAGCGGCGCTGTCCGTCGATCATCAGGGCACGACGCGCAACTGTTTGTTTCAAGATGAAAGCTTCGTGAAAGGTTGGGCGCGTATTCTCCTCCTTCGAGCCGATCGGGAGCGGGAACGGGTGGGATACGTCCGCGCGCAGCGGCGCCAGATCAAAGATGCCGGTTCGGCGCCCAAAATCATGGAACCTCTAAACTTTGCATTCCGCTGGCGGGCACCATGATGAATTCACCATCGCTGGAATCAGAGAGTTGGCGTCGATAATCGATGGTTCCGGTTGTGTAGTCGCCGGGCAGCTTCCGCAGAACAATAACCATAACCCGCACTGAAGCCGCCGCCGGCGGCAGCGAGTTTCCTATGTCCCGAATAGAAAACCCGACGCAGCGAAACATCAAACTCGATTTTTTTCGAGGCGTCGCGCTGCTGATCATTTACATCAATCACATACCGGGCAATGAACTGCTGCTCTACACACCTTCGCGTTTCGGTTTAAGTGATGCCGCGGAAATTTTTGTTTTTCTGTCGGGCTACGCCGCCGCGATCGCCTATGGCAGGAGTTTCCGAACCGCAGGTTTCGCCTTGGGCAGCTTTCGCGTCTTCCACCGCTGCGTCCAGATTTACGCCGCTCATCTAGGACTTTTTGCGTTGATGGCCATGATTTGTGTCCTCGGCAGCCAATGGCTGGAAACCCAGGATTATGTGACGCACCTGAATATCAGGTACTTTTTCGATCATACCGAAGCGGCGCTGCTTGGTTTGGTGTCGTTGCAGTATGTCCCTAACTACTTCGACATTTTGCCGATGTACCTGGTCGTGATGTTATGGATTCCCGGGATCGTGGCCATGTCCGGGGTGCACCGCATCATGGCCATGGCGTTCCCGCCCGCGCTCTACCTCGCCATGTGGATGTTGGGGCTGGAGTTCTCCGCGGACCCGAATAGCGCCCGTCCCTGGTTCTTCAATCCGTTCGGATGGCAACTGCTGTTCTTTATCGGGTTCGCTTTCGGCTCCAATTGGTTGCGCGTGCCGGCTACCCATCCGTGGCTGGTCGCTGCGAGCGTCGCGTTCCTGGTCATTGCCGTGCCCTTCAGCCCCGAACCGGCGATGCGGCCTACGGAGTGGTTGCAGGGCGCACACGCGATGCTGCAACCGCTGCTGGAAAAAACGCGATTCGGTCCGTTAAGGTTGATCCATTTCTTGGCTTTGGCCTATCTGGTGATCGTCTCGTTGCGTTACGGAGAGCAGTGGCTGCAGCGGACGTGGGCGCAATCGATCGTCCAGATGGGGCGACAGTCGCTACCCATTTTCGTGGTATCGATGGCTTTGTCTTACGTCGGAGGCATGGCCTACGATGTGGTCGGGCACCATGCCGGCAGCATCCTGTGGATCAATCTGGGAGGCTGTCTGCTGTTGATTCTGGCCGGTTACGGCCTGGCATGGATCAAGTCCAGTCCGTGGAAGCAGGCGGGGTCGGGCCTTCCAGCGGAGGACGGGCGAGGCGGCGCTCTCGGCAGTCTCCCGCCGCTGCGTTGGGAATGGGTCAAGGGCGGCGCGATGTTCGCGCTGCTGGGTGCGGTCACGGCATTTCCGCTCTGGGTGTCGAGGAAGGCAGCCGACATGGCGACTTCGCCCGTGACTCTGAGCGAGAGTGCGTGGGTGCTCGATGACCTGTCCGCCGAACCGCCCGTCGCCGACCCGGAAGAGTTTTCAGACCCGCTTTAGCCCGGCGATGATCGATCGCCATGACTGTCCGCGTGTCCTTGCAAGGAACTGATGTCACTCTCGAGCTCGAAGGCTCAGAGTATTTGCCGCCGCAGCGGTTGCGAGCCTGTTTTGGCGTGAAACGACCGAGTGAGGCGGTCCTGATCTGAGCTTCGGCCCACGGTCTAGTGGCTCGCATCCTTATCTTCGTTGTCGAAGAGCGCCGCCGGCGCCGGCGTCATCCTCGATAGCGGGCGGCAACCAGCGTTGATGTCAGCCACCAAATCGCGATCGTGTCAGGGGCGGATGAGCGCCGCGGCTGCGTTGTTCGTGCTGGTGCGGGCGGGCAAGGGGGATACTCCGCAGGCCGTCGGCCGCAACCTTGTGCGCGGGCCTCCAATCCACTCCGTCGCCGTGACGAGTCAGCGGCGACAGCTTGGGTGACAAAAGTGCCGACCCACCCGACGCACGAGCCGGTGCACACCGGAGTCGCCTCTCGGCACGTTGACTCGCGCCGGAATCCGGAAGAAAGGAGGTATCGACCCCATTGGCT
>JALORT010000367.1 GCA_025458755.1 Methylotetracoccus sp. | reverse complement strand
CTTCGAGCTGACGCCTGCTCTCGACCCGGTCAGCCTCGACCAAGTGTTTCGGATTCGCCACGAAGTCTACTGCCGCGACCTTGGCTGGGAGCCGCTGCGCGACGATGGCCGCGAGTCAGATGAGTTCGATCGTCACTCCTTTCACTGCCTGCTCCGCAAGCGCAGCACCGGTGAGCCTGTGGGCTGCACCCGTCTTATCGTGGCACGCCCGGATAGCCCGGACTCCCTGCTGCCCTTCGAGGTCAGTTGCAGAGACGTTCTTGACCGGAACCTCGCCGACCCCGCACAAATGCCACGCGATACGCTGGGCGAAGTGTCGCGCCTGGCAGTGCTGAGCACATTCCGCCGACGCAAAGGAGAGGATGCAACCGCCGTTTCGGTGACTGATGAGGACTTCGGCGCGCGCGGACCGCAGTCACGGTTCCCGTTTATCCCGGTAAGCCTATACCTGGGTGCCGCCGCCATTGCAAGGCGATTCGGTATCGAAAACGTCTTCGTCCTGACGGAACCGAGGCTGGCCAAGCACTTCGTCCGTATCGGGTTCGACATTCGAGAGGTCGGAAGGCCCATCGAGCATCGAGGAATCCGCTTGCCATCGTTGCTCAGTTCGAGCAAGGTCGTTGCCGGACTGCGCCCGATGATTCGGCCCCTGTACACGGTGATCGAAGAGGCCGTGAACACTGCCTTTCTCAATCACCCGGAGGCTCGGCAGCGGATGTCAGCGAAGGTTGCCGTACGTGGTGAGCAAAGCGCCTTCCCCCTGACGTCTTGACAAGACAATCCTTCTCGTTCTTTGCAAAGGCGGCAACCGTCCGAAGCGAAAAAAAAGCCCCGCGAAGCGGGGCCTTCGGCTGACATAGACAAATCCCGCGTTACCGAGTGCGGCGGCGGGCCGCAGCCAATCCGAGAAGGCTCAGACCGACCAGCGCCAAGCTACCGGGTTCCGGCACCTGAAGCAGCTTCGAAGCGTCAAGGTCGCTGCGCGCGAACGCGCCGTCAGCCGTGATGCCGGCATTCAGGCCAAGACCTCCGGTGATAGTCCCGGAAATGACCGGTCCGGCGACGCATCCGTCCTGGGCGGACGAGCCGGCAGGACAAGGCAGGCCGCTGGCGATGTCTCGGTAGACGATCGGCCCCAGCGAGTTGAACAGAGTCGTCTGGGCTGCCTGGAAGCTGGCCACCAGAACGTCCCCGGCAAGACCTGCGACGGTGCTCGGGTCATCCCCGCCAAGAACCGCCAAAGTCGACGTCCAGAAGTCGTCGGCGTCACCGCCGAATCCATCGACCTGCAGCAAGGACCCGTTGCCTTCGCCAGTCGCCCGGTCCAGACAGTTGGCGTAAGACGTGCAGCTCGCCGCGTTCCCGACCGCGCTTGCAAAATCAATGTCCAGATCGAAGTCGGCGGTGGAATTCAGCCACATCGCCAGTGTGGCACCGCCACCGGCGCCACCACCGACGACGTCAACAGGCGAGATCGCGTTGAAGCCGCCAGAGTAGGCGGAAAACGTAAACGGGTTGGCAAGCGATCCATCACCTCCGGTGATCTGGATGGCCGCAATGCCGGTCAGTTCCTGCCCATTTGGGATCCCGTTGGCCCCGCCAACCGTGAAAGTGGGGATCTCGAAGACACTGACCAAGACGTCGCCCTGGGCAAAGGCTCCTGAGGTCTTGGCATTCAGATTCGAATCGAGCAAAAAGTCGATGTCATCGTCCTGGAATCGCATCACCGTCTGCGCCTGCGCCGCGGCGCAGACGAGAGAGAGACCCACTCCGAGCGCGACTGCAGTCTTCTTGAGATTCATCATGCACACCTTTCCGGGTTGATTCATCGATTCGCAGCCCCGGCGCCTGTCACTTGCTTCGAAGCTGCTCGGGCGGAAGTAAAGCACATGGCATGCCAGCTTCCGCAGGCGAGATGTAAGCCATTGATTGGAAAAGCAATTGCCTTCCTCGCACGTCGTGAGCCGCGCGCGCGGTCCGACTGACCTGGTCTAGGTGTAAAGCAAGTCGACACTCCCGACGCCGGGGCCCAGCCCGCAGGCGACCCAACGAGAGCCGAGCGGTCGGCCAAGCACATTCAGTGAGGCCCACCCAGGTAGTTGTTCAGCGGCAGGCGACCACTGGTTCTGGTAGGCAGCAACGCCCTGCCGATTCGGCAGACCATCACGGGTGTGGCGCCTGGTACCAAAGATAGCCACCCCTTCGCCAATTCGAAACGGACCTCCTTCGAGGCGCCCTCATGCGTAACAGGATCGAATGCCAAGATCGTTGAAGCAGCGAGGGGCTGGAACGCCAGCTTCATGAGGGTAGCTTGCAGCCACAGGCGTTGCAGTGCGGCGCCGGCGCGGGTGAAGCTAAGCTCATCCGGCGCAGACGCCGTGATCAGGCCGAACGCCGGCGCCTGCCAGCACGGCAGCCAACCCGCACGAAGCCCAAGCAAGCGGTGCGCGCCGAACCAGTTCAGCAACCGCATGAGCGGCCAATGGCGCAGCGCCTTGAACACGGGCCGCATGGGCGCCTCGACCTCCAGGGCGCCCAGCGGCAACCTGATACTGGCGCTCTCGTGCCATGACAGGTCGAATCGGATCGACGAAAACAACTCCTCATGTAGAGGTTTCCTAAGGAAGCGCTCACTTTCGGCGCGCCATACCAATGACAAAGCCCGGTGCCGCGCGTCACCTCGAAGCCATACCAGCTTGATGTCGGGAATTCCGCCGACCGCTTCCTCCAACCGACCCTTCTCGTCGGCACTCAGATCAGGGCCGTGGTACATGCGCCTGTTCGTATGCCGATGCGCAATAGCAGTGGCAAGTTCGTCAATCGGCGCCGGGCTGGTCGGGTGCATATTCAACTGGACAATAGGCCCGTTGCTTCCAGCCGGCAGCCAGTCCGTGGTCACCCCGAGGCCGAGCTCGCCTGCGCGCAGCCGCATGTTTTCGACCACGGCGCCAAGCGAGATGAGACCCAGGACGCGCCGATGGTGTGGCGTCCCGCTTGCGAACTCGGGCGTCGGCCACAGACACAGGCTGGACCGACCCAGTTCGATACGGAAGACGTGCTGGTTGTCGGCCGAGGGTGCGAGCACCCCGCTTTGAGCGATCTCCAACAAGCTATCGCGCATGTTCGCCTGGGAAGCCTCCGATCCCATCGTCATCTGCCAGACTTCAGCGCTGAAAACTGCCGCCTGGCGATCATGAGCACAAGCCGTTGGAGAGGGTGACTGTTGCCGCCGGGCCGCCAAGTGTGGACGAGCTTGTTGCGGTAGGCGTCGAACTGGAAACCGTGCGGAGCCGCCAACACCTTGCCGCGGCCCAGGAGGATCTTCAGAGCCTCCGTTGCCGCAACCCCCGCGCACAGCT
>JALORT010000366.1 GCA_025458755.1 Methylotetracoccus sp. | reverse complement strand
ATGCCTAGAGCATGGCGGCCTGCTTTCTATAGGCGGACTCCATGGCATGGCGCCGCCGTCGATGCCTGTCGATGATGGCTGTCCGCTGCCGACGGTCCACTCGACCCTTCGGCGAACGACGAGCCAGCACAACTGGGGCGGGGTCCTGGAGATAGATCGCCTGATCCGAATGCGCCTCGGCGAAGAAGGTCTCGCCCTCGCCGTCCAGTTCCCCGCGCAGCCAAGGCAAGTGCCCGTAGCCACCATCAAAGGCGGCGAAAGAAAAGTGCAAGCCTTCCCGCCTCAGGCGCATCACCATGTCCAGGGCGATCTCGCCCTTGCTGCGGAACGCCTGTGCCGCCTCAATCTGACAAAGTAGAATTAGGCACCCGGCTCGCATGACCGGCCTGCCCGCCAGCATCACCCCGTGCCGCAGGTATAGCGGCCCGCATCGGTCATCAGTTCCCACACCGGACGCGCCACACGCTTGATTGTCGGCAGGATCTCGCTGACCGCACCGAGACATGGGATTCGTTCGCCATGGTAATCGACCGTCGGGCCGATCTGCTCGAATGTTGCGCCGAAGCGACCGAGCAGTCTGTGCAGCGCCGGTTCCATCACCGCATAGCCATGGGTCACGCCGTGCTCGTGCATCATCCGCAGCTCGGCAGCAAACAGGCCGAGCGAGAGGTGCGGCAGGACGCGGCGCTCATCGGGTTCGAAGTACATCTCCACATTGCTGGCGACTCCGCTGAGGCTGCCAGCTTCACCGATCCGCTTCTTGAACGCCTTGGAGACCGCGAACCGCGACAATTCGCCCAGGCGACGCCGCACATCCAGATCGCGAATCGCAAACCGATCGTCGAACGTGCAGTGTCTCTCGATGGGAAAAAGAGCGGACGGGGCAGCCAGGTCAGGCAGGATCAATCGCGCCGTCGCCGCGTACAGTCCGCTCGTGCGATGCCGCAGCAGGTAGTGATCGGAGCGCTCATCGAAACTGTCCCGCTCGATTCCGCAAGGGTGGTCTTCGGATCGCTCGAACCCGGTCTCCACGACGTACACTTGGTAGCGCAGCCGGAAGACCTCCTCCCTGAGCGCTTCGCTGTTGGCATGCAGCAACTCGAAGTAGCGATTGAAGGCAACACGCAGATCGGTTTCCATCAGTACCTCAGCCATCCTAGAACGATCCGCCCACCGGCCAACGACCAACCCCGGCAATAGCCCCTCACCTGTCGGTCATGAAACGCGTCGCGTTTTCAAGATCGGCATGAGTGCTGCCACTGTAAAGGGCGTTGACGAACTTGCGCCAGACCACATCCGGCTCCCCCATCACGAAACCAAAGGCGGCATCCCCGGACTCCCTGGTCGCCAGAGCCTTGACCCGAGACACCTCGGAAGGCCCAAGCTGAATCCTGACGTCACCCCAGACGTTGAGCGGTACATGGATCAGCGAGTGCGCCTGGAAGCCATAGCGGGAGAGCTGGACGATTTCCAGCTTGACCGCGGTCTCGTCCCCTCCCCGTCCGACAACCGAAAAGACGCCCGGGCATCTGACGGAAAAGCGCCGATGGCGCCGGCGACCCTTTTCGTTTGGCGTCTCCTCCGAAGCGACCGGCAAGATGGCGCGGTACGCCGGCAGATCATAGATTCGGTGCAACAGGCACTTCTTGCGATCGCTCAACCTGCTGAAGACATCGGTCCGCACATTGAAGAAGTAGTCGAGCAACTCCGGTGTCAACACCGGGTCGTTGGTGGTGTAGAAACGACGCGCGGGGAGCTTGATGTTTGGCAGCCGGACCTCGGTAAAGAAAGCGTGGAGATTTCGCCTGGGCGGCTTGGAAGAATACTCTTTCCTGAAGGTTTCCCGTGCAGTACTCAAGTCGAGGGTCGCACCGATCGCCGGCGCGCCATTTACGAAATCGTAATTTTCGACCACATGCTGTGTCAGACGCTCGAAGAACAGGAGTGACTCGTACATCTCGATGTGCCTGGGATTGACCGCGATCACCAGGTGCCGGGTGTCGAAGAAGGTCGTGCAATACTCGTACATGAACTTCATCAAGGGAAACAGGATCGTTCCACCGGTGCGACGAAAACGCCGATGCACTGCCAGCGCCGAAACTTCGGCAATGTTTCCCTTCTTCTCGCGCAACGCCGACAGGTCGAAGATCCTCTGCAGTGGAAACCCCAGGATGCTTTCCCTGATCAGGGACAGGGTACCAACCACCTCCCCGTCATACTTCGCGCAGAGGGTCGTCGTGGTGGGCAGGGCATGATAGATCGTCACCCGCATCCCGGATGGGTCGGGTTCCATGAACCTGCTGGCGACGTAGGCGTCATGCAGCAAACGGAAGCAAGCCTCGAGCTCATCCCTCGTTTCGGCGATCTTCAGTACCAGCCGTTCATCGGGTGCGGGATCGCAATCGACGAGCCTGCGGTACACCGAAAACCGCCTTGCTCGCGGCAGAAACCCGAACACCTTTCGCAGAGCCGAGCCAAACAGCCTTCTCAGCGGCATGATCGATCTCTTCTGCATCAGCACGCATCGTCCGCATGTCGCGAAATCCACTGCGGTCGATTCGCGATCGTCCCGAGGACGCGCGCGACCGCCCGCTGCAACCGATCCGAGATCACCGTCCGACCAGACAAGGCGCTGACGAGGTGAACGCGACTGTCGCCGCACCGGCCCAACGCGAGCAGGGTATTCGGTGAGGCGATGATCGTTTCCACCCCTGCCCCGGACGAACCACGGCAGGTATCGCCAGACGCCGGAAGCAAGGGCCTCACAGTGACGCCTGCCACACCCGGCAACACACCAATCGCTTCGTGCGTCTGACCGTTGGCCAGCGGAAGAATGATCTGCGCTCGGCTCGCTGCCGGCCCGCGCACGGCAACGCCATGGGCGCTCATTCTTGTCTGCAGTTGCTGCCGCTGTTCCGCCTCCAGGACCATGGGCGCCCTCCGGATCTTGCTCCACCCCTACGCACTGTGATCAAACGACACCGCACCTTGACAGCCTACCTCCCGTGAGCCCGACACAGATCGCCGTCATGAACGACACACTGGAATCCCCAACACTATAGCGCGCCTGAACCCTGTTCCACAACGACACGACGACGCGCATCCTGAATCCCGGCGGCGGCGCGCTCCGAGGCGCCGCCCCTGGAAGCGTCCGCGGATCGCACCGGGGTCTCTACCGCTTCTCACACGACACGACATGGAGCCCGCGAAGCGGCACGCCACTCAAACCCGTTCTGCCGCCACGCGAAATCAGCGGTCGTGCGCTGCGACAGGCCGCCGAAGCGACTGCCACCCGCCACTGCATGCCGACACCCGAAACCTTGGAAAGGCGGCTGTCACTCAGGGTACCATTGCACCTCCCCTGCCC
>JALORT010000365.1 GCA_025458755.1 Methylotetracoccus sp. | reverse complement strand
CACGGCTTCGACTTCATCAGCGCTCATGTTCTGTAACAGGCCGGTGCTGACTGCAACCAGGGCATTGTTTTTGCTCATACCGGTCGCAAAGGCATTGGGATCCGGGGATTGGAAGATCCCGACATCCGGCATGCCGAGCCCCGCCTGCTTCGCTTGCCGCGCTACCACGTCGACCAGCCAGCGCTCCGTGGCGTTGGACGGCTGCTCGATCACATAGACGCTCATCGACTGTTTGGCCATCCACTTCGACAGCACCAGTGACATGAACGAACCGCTCATGCCGATCACAGCCGAGAACAGCAGCAGACTTTCAAGATTGAGATTGACGCCCTGCTGGTCCAGAAACTGGCCGAGCCCCAAGACCTGGAAGATCAGACTGATCAATACCAAAACTGCGGCGTTCGTCAATAGGAACAAAAGGATACGCATCATATCGATTCTCGGAAATGAATTTGTCTACCATAGTTGGGCACCGCAAGAGAAAAATCAAGGCTTAACGCACATCCATCCGCGGAGGCAATACCATGTTACGGCACGGGTTCAATCGAATTGTGCAGGCGCTGTTGGTGGTCGCGACTTGCCGCCGGCCTCCGGGAACGAGGATTTGTTGCGGAAGCGCAAGTTGCGCGAAGGGTCTCGGATCGGATACGCCTCAGCCAACAAGCCGAACGGCCGGGCGATGGAAGAGAATGGGACCGTGTATGTCGGCACGTTCCATGAGGGCAACGTTTACACGCTGCGCGATGAGGACCGAGACGGCATCGCCGAACGGCGCGGCAGGCTTCGGCGGCTACCTGCACATTGGAGAGACTCATCGCATCTTCAGCCGCGAGGGGATCGCAGACCGCCTGACCGAACCGCCGGTTCAAAATGTTGTATATGGTGACTCTCCGAAGGAAACCCATCCTGGCGGGAAGTACCTTGGCGCGCATCCCGACCAGAAGCTTAATCTCCCGGCCGGTGCGCCCTGCAACATTTGCCAGTCGGAGAATGAGATTTCCGCGACGCTGACGCACCTGGACTTGGACGGCAAGAGCAGGGAGATTTACGCGCACGGCATCCGCATCGGTTATTGGCCTTGATTCGGTCAGCCGCCCGTGGACACGAAAGCTCCTGAAACCGAGCGAAACACCGCGGTCGCCGATTCGCCTTTCAACGGCTTGATCGGCGAAGAATACGCGATGCTGCGCCTGATCTGCCCCCCGGCCGCCGAGATGAGCCGGCAGGTCGGGGACTTCCTGAAACGCTGGCAGGGCGGCATCCGGCACTCAGGCGTGCCGCTGCGTGTGCTGGAGATCGGGTGCGGTACCGGCATCACGACTCTGGCTTTGCTGTCGGCGCGGGATGATCAGGTCATCACCGCGGTCGACATCGCGCCGGCGATGCTGGCCCAGGCGCGGCAACAGCTGGCTCCGTGGTTGAAGGAAGGACGCGTTCGCTTAGTGGAAAGCGATGCGCTGTCGTTTCTGGCCCAATGGGGCGACGACAGTGTCGATGTGGTCGCCTCGGGCTATGCCTTCCACAATTTTCAACAGAGTTACCGAAGGGAGGTGCTGGCTGAGGTGTTCCGCGTACTAAAGCCCGGCGGCGTGTTTGTGAACGGAGACCGGTATGCGCTCGATGACACGCTGCAGCATCTGCAAGTGATCCAAGACGAGGTCAGGCACTTTTTCGCCACTTTCATAAAGCTCGGTCGGCTCGATCTGCTCGAACAATGGATCGTTCATCTGTTCAGTGATGAATCGCCCGACCATGTGATGCCGCTGGGGTCGGCACTGCAAAGCTATCACGAGGCAGGCTTCTCGCCGGTGTCGGTCCATGAACGCTGCCGGAACAATGCATTGGTCAGCGCGGAAAAGCCCTGTCAATGAGCCGAGCTAAGGGGTTTAAGAGCGTGTTCCGCTGCTCCGAATGCGGTCACATCCAGAGCAAATGGGGCGGGCAGTGCCCGGGCTGCGGGGTGTGGAACTCACTGGTGGAAAGTGTCGAGGAAACCGCTCCGGCAGGACGACTCTCCGGCTACGCCGGCGAGGAGAGACGGACCGAACCCGTTCCTTTGACCAGCATCGAGGCGGAACGGCTGGAACGCCAGCGTATCGGGATCGGCGAACTGGACCGGGTCCTGGGCGGCGGACTGGTGAAGGGATCGGCGGTACTGCTCGGCGGCGACCCCGGCATCGGCAAGTCGACCCTGCTGCTGCAAACCACAGCCGCGCTGAGCGGCTGCTGCAAAGCACTTTACATCACCGGCGAAGAATCGCTGGGCCAGGTCAGTCTCCGCGCCCGAAGGCTCGGTGTGGTCGCGGACGGTGTCCTGATGCTCGCCGAAACCTGCCTGGAGCGAATTCTGGAGGTGTCCAGAACTCAGCGACCTGAACTCCTGGTGATCGATTCGATCCAGACGACGTACAGCGAACAGCTGCAGTCGGCGCCGGGCTCGGTGGCGCAGGTTCGGGAGTGTGCGGCTCATTTGGTCCGTTACGCCAAACGCTCCCAAGCCAGCGTCTTTTTGATCGGGCACGTCACCAAGGAAGGAGCACTGGCCGGACCGCGGGTCCTGGAACACATGGTTGACACGGTCCTCTACTTTGAAGGCGATGCCAACAGCCGGTTCCGCATCGTGCGTTCGTTCAAGAATCGTTTCGGGGCGGTGAATGAACTCGGGGTGTTCGCGATGACTGAGACGGGATTGCGCGAAGTCCGCAATCCCTCGGCGATCTTCCTGTCGCGCTATGACGAGGATCTGCCGGGCAGCGTTGTGATGGTGATGCGTGAAGGAACTCGTCCTATCCTATTGGAAGTGCAGGCATTGGTCGACGAGTGTCACGGCGGCATGCCGCGGCGGGTTGCGGTCGGCATGGAGCAGAATCGCTTGGCGATGCTGCTCGCGGTGCTGCACCGGCACGGCGGTATCCCGATCCTGAGCCAGGATGTGTTTATCAATCTGGTCGGCGGGTTGCGCCTCGGCGAAACGGCCGGGGATCTGCCGGTCCTGCTGGCGATCGCCTCGAGTTATCGCGATCGGCCTCTGCCGCGCGACTGGATCGCATTCGGCGAAGTGGGCCTGAACGGTGAAGTCCGGCCGGTGGCGAACGGCGAGGAACGGCTTCGGGAGGCGGTAAAGCAAGGTTTCAAACATGCGCTGGTGCCTAAGGCTAACGCGCCGCGGGCAGCCATCGACGGCATGACGCTGTTCCCGGTCCGTTCGTTGCGGGAGGCCTTGGAGGCGATCTAAGGACCGTCGTGGGGCGGGCAGAAAGCGGATCGCGTCTGGACACCAAACCTAGCGGAGACTGGGATGGTGGTCGGACGGGAGGTCGATTCTGCTATAATCCCCGGCTACGCCAAGGACCCGTTCGGCCCCTCATGCTG
>JALORT010000364.1 GCA_025458755.1 Methylotetracoccus sp. | reverse complement strand
ATCAATTCGCTATTTTTAATAACACGGCGAACATATTTTTCAAGCTGGGCGATTTTGACAAGGCCATCGAAATATGGTCGTACGCAGCCAATAATGTAAAGGACAACAGCATCATCAGGCGCAATCTGGCGATCGCTAATGCCCGCAAGAAAGAGTGGAGGAGTGCGGTCGATCACCTGAACTTGGCAATCGGAATGTCTCCGAAGCAAGCAGATCTGTACATCCTGAAGTCAGAGTATCTTTCAGAGCTTGAAGAGTATGGAGAGGCGATAACGTCCCTGGAACTAGCGATAGCGCATGGGTACAACGAGAAAGCAGCTCGATCTGCCGAGGCGATTGCATTCTATCACATGAAAGAATATGAAAAGGCAGAACAAATTTTAAGAAATAGTTACTCAGATTCGATGACGATAGAAGTGATGATATGGCTTCTGGCCATCAACCTGCAGACGGACGATGTGGCTGGAATTGCCGATAGCCGTAACGAAATTGTGCGCATGGCTTCAGAGAAGGATCTGACGCAATGGGTCAATATAATCCAAGAGCCTGGCTATCATCTTTCGCATAACAATCGGCTGATATCCGAGTTGAAGAACATTTTGCATGGCATAGCACACAACGGGTAAACGCATAGAAATGACCATGAAAGACGGCACATCGTCGGTTGATGTCAGCACGGCTGAACCTTCAGGGTACAAATGGCTGTGGCGCGGAGCGATTCTTCTGTCGTCCATCGGCGTTATCAATTTCGCAGTACTGTCGTATACCCATTACCGTGTTAACGTCGATCCGAGCTATGCAAGCTTTTGCGCAATTTCGAAGAGCGTCAACTGCGATACCGTCGCCCACAGTCCATACTCCGTCACTGCCGGCCTGCCTGTTTCGGTGTGGGGGATAGCTGGGATTCTACTATTTCTGTCGTTGCTGGCTCACTGCAACCGGCTGAACGAGTTTAGCAGGAACGCGTGGTCATTGCTGTTTCTTTTGGCGGGGGCTTTCACGATAGTGAGCCTGTATTTCGCTTATCTTTCCACTTTTTTTATCAAGAGCTTTTGCCCCCTTTGCCTGGTTGCATACTCGGTCAATTTCGGGCTGCTGTATATTTCATGGATCGCCCGCAGAAGGCTCAGTCTGCATTCGTTAGCGCCGGACATCACTGCACTTTGGCGACATGGGAAAGACCATCTGACCGCTTTCATGGTACCGGCCTTGGCCGCCAGCGTGCTGTTGCTGCCGATACTGGGGCTCGTGCCGAAGTACTGGGAGGCACCCTCGATCCCGAAGGGGATCGGCGTCCATCGGGGAGTCACCGACGAGGGCGATCCGTGGATCGGCTCAGATAATCCGGTTTTGGACATCATCGAATACGGCGACTATCAGTGCGTGCAATGCCGTAAAATGCATTTCCATCTGCGCCGATTGATAGAGAACAACCCTGGGAAATTGCGCCTGATTCACAGGCATTTTCCGATGGACCACAAGGTGAACCCGTTGGTGAGCGAGCCCTATCACGTCGGCTCCGGCGCCTTGGCGCTGCTGGCGGTCTATGCATCTTCGATGAACAAATTCTGGGAATTGAACGACCTGCTCTATGAAATAGCCGCAGCCAACCAAACCGTAGATATTCGGTCGATTGCCTCCAGGGCAGGGTTGGATCGGCGCGGGCTGTTCGACGAGATCACCACGCCTGACCATGTCCAAAAACTCGAGCGGAATATCAAATCCGGACTCAAGCTTGGAATCAACGGCACCCCGGCGTTTTTCGTGAATGGTCAGCTCTTTCACGGCACCATTCCTGCGGAAACCATCGAGCGATACTTAAACTGAGCGATGAACTTCGCAAAGCTCCCGCTACGTCCAGGCGAACTTGCCGTATGGGCGCTGATCTCGGCGACCTCACTCCTCGTGATCGCGACGACGATCCTGGCCTCCGTACCCCCCGTCGACCGAGACGCGCTCACTCACCATCTCGCGGTGCCCAAACTCTACCTGGAGCACGGCAGCATGGTCGAGATCCCCTGGGTCACGTTCTCCTACTATCCGATGAATCTCGACCTGCTGTATCTGATGCCCCTCTACCTCGGGCAGGACATTGCCGCGAAATACATCCATTTCGGGTTTGCGCTGCTGACCGCCGCTTCGATTTACGGCTACCTGCGCCGCCGCACCGGCAGCACGGTCTGGGCACTGCTCGGGGGGCTTCTGTTCCTGTCGCTGCCGGTGATCGTAAAACTATCCATCACCGTCTACGTCGATCTTGGCCTGATCTATTTCTCGACAGCTTCGTTACTGCTCCTGATGCGCTGGGCCGATAGTGGCGGCCGTCTGCACCATCTGGTCGGAGCAGGCGCACTGTGCGGCCTGGCGATGGGGACCAAGTACAACGGGCTGCTGACGTTTTTCCTTTTGACCTGCTTCGTTCCGCTGGCGGGCATGCGGCGTGCGGACTCTTCGGCCGGCCCGTCCGGCGGCAGAGGGAAATCGCTCCGCGCCGTCGGCGCCGGGGTGCTGTTTGCCGCGGTAGCGCTGGCGGCGTTCTCCCCTTGGATGATTCGCAACGCGCTGTGGACCGGGAACCCCGTCTACCCGCTATACGACGGGCTCTTCCGGCCGGCGGCGGTCGCTGCCCCTGTTGCAGGCGGCGATGCAGCCGGTGCGGAAGGCGACGGGGGCGGGGGAGGGATGAACCACCTGGCCGCGCGCCGTGTGGTCTACGGGGAATCTTTCCTCGAGACCGTCGCCACCCCCTTGAGGATATTTTTTCAGGGCCAGGACGACAACCCGAAATACTTCGACGGCCGGCTCAATCCCTGCCTGCTCCTCCTGCCGCCGGCCGCTTTCATCGGAACCCGGAAGCTGGCGCGGCGGCTGCGCGGGGAAAGCGCCCTGCTGGCTGCCTTTGCAGGCCTCTACCTTGTTTTTGCGTTCGCCCAGACCGACATGCGCGTCCGCTACGTGGCGCCGATCATCGGGCCGCTGGTCATCTTGTCGGTGCTGGGGCTGCGCAGCCTGACGGAGCTCGCGCAGAGCCGGGTGTCGTCCGGGGCGGCCGCCGGGCTTGCCGCAGCTGCGGCCTTGCTGATCGTGCTGCCCAATTTAGGCTACATCCTTGACCTCTTCGCAAAGGTGCAACCGATCGACTACCTGGCGGGACGGGTCAGCCGCGACGAGTATATTCAGAGACACCGGCCGGAGTACGCAGCCTTCCGCTACGCCAACCGACAGCTGCCTGCGGACGCCAAGGTGCTGGGGGTTTTCCTCGGCAACAGGCGGTATTACTGCGACCGGACGCTGGTGTTCGACGGGACGCTAGAAGCCGCCGTCAAAACGGCCGGCTCGGCGCGGGACGTCGCAGCCCGGGTGCGCGAAAAGGG
>JALORT010000363.1 GCA_025458755.1 Methylotetracoccus sp. | reverse complement strand
GCCACTGCTGTCATAGGCCTTGACCTCAGCCAGGCGCGCGCCGAGACCCACTGCCCTGATACGGACCGGGTTTCGCGGATCGACGGCCTCACTGCCATCAAGCGGAGCCATGGCGATACCGAGCGGCAACACACGCTCCATGGACACGTGACCGGCGACCAACCCGCCGGCGACTAGTGCTGTCGTCACGAACAGCCAGCGTACGAATGATTTTCGACCCCACATTGCGCTGCACACTCCTTAACACTGCAAAACCTGAAAGTGGTTTACAGGTTATTTATAGAACAGAGACTATTTTCTAGGCACCGTTTGAGATTGGCAAGCGTGGACTGATTCACCGAATGGAACTGAATCTCAGGCACTGTCTTCTTCCAGCCTAAAACCAATACGGTTCCTGATCGTTCCAGCGACGACGGCTGCCGCGGGAATGTGCCTGCCGGGAACGCAGCTTGCCGGGTGCTACGACTGATTCCCGTCCGTTCGTCTTGGCCACGTCCACGGCCGCCAAAGACACAGGGAGTTCCCTAAGGTTGCGGTACACCGTATCATGCCTCACGTCCACACCCGGCTTTGGTTTTATTGATAATGATCCGCAGCATGACGGCTTACGCCCGAGTCGAGAGCGAACGGCGCGAAGGGGCACTAATTTGGGAATTGCGCTCGGTCAACCATCGCTTCGTTGATGTTGCCCTGAAAATGCCGGAAGCGCTGCGTTTTCTGGAAATCGAGGCTCGAAACCGGATTGGTGTTCGACTGCGACGCGGACGCATCGAGTGCACCCTGACGTGGAAGTCCATCGGGAAATCAGCCGAAAGCATCCGTCTCAATTCCGGGCTGATCAGCGCGCTACTTAGCGCTGCGGCTAATGTCGAGGATCTGTCCGAACGCCCGATGGTCGCTGTCACCCCTTTCGACGTCCTCAGATGGCCGGGCGTGCTCGAAGAAGCGGAAGTCGACCGCGAGGCGACGGGCACTGAAGCGATCCAATTGTTGGACGTCTTACTGGACCAGGCTGTCGCGACGCGTGAAGCCGAAGGGCTCAACCTGGCTGCGGTGATGAAAGAACGTTTGGACCGGATCGAGCAGTACACCGCCCAAGCCAAGCGTCGGGCGCCCGAAATTCGTATGGCCCAGCGTCAGAAGCTGGAGCACGCACGCGGGGGAGTTCCGGAAAGCCCTCGAACAAGCGGAAGCAACCGGGCGGCGAATGGATTTTTTGCTGCAGGAAATGAATCGGGAAGCGAATACACTCGGATCGAAATCATCCGACGCCGAAACGACCGCTGCCGCCGTCGAAATCAAGGTCCTGATCGAACAGCTGCGCGAACAGGTGCAGAACGTCGAGTGATGCTGACTCTTCATATACCGGCACACTCGGAATGGCGTCGCCCTCATCGCTCCTCCGCCTTTCATCTCCTTGGGCGCCTTCTGGTTCGGGTCTTTTGCTCAGACGGCGCTGCCTGCCCCCAATTTACCCCCACCGGGCCATCTGCCCACTGGTGAACGGGCATAGATTTTCAGCGTGGCCCTGCTGGTTCGATTGTGTCTGATACTGAGGCGAATCGACGTCTGTGGAAATGACGGTGAACACGGATACTCAGGCATCCGCGCCAGCCGCCGACGGACCCTACCGCTGTTCCTGCCGCACGCTTTCGATAACACTCGCCGGACTGAACCCCGGAAGCACATCGCTGTTCGATGGTCCTTGGGCCTTGGCGATGCCGATCCCCGATCCCGATCCCCGATCGTCACCAGATGAATCACTCGGTGATTCGTCGTGTGGAACACGGTCTCACCGCAATTTTTGGTGCTCGCTGCCTGATTTATCGAATCAAGATCCGACACTGCGGACTGGCGGCCGCTAGTCCGCGACAACTGTCTCTGAACGCAACGGCAACTGGCGTGTTCTGGCGTGCCTGCTTAAAATAAAGTTGCATCATCGGGAGGCGACGTCGCAGGCGTTACGTCTCGTTAATTCAGCATGACCGGCCTTTTCAGGCTGATGACCTCCGGTAAAGGGGACAGAGTTTTTTTTCGGACCCAACCGGGTTCCGTGCGTCCCATTGAATATCACCGCGCATTGTCTTGGCTAATCGACTGAGTCGGCATGAATCGAGGTTGCTTGTTTATTCTCTCGGCCCCGTCGGGTGCCGGAAAAACCAGTCTGGTCGACGCACTGCGAACGGCCATCTCCGACTTTGCCGTGTCGGTATCGCACACCACGCGCAGCCGACGGCCCGGCGAAGAGCACGGTCGCGCATACTATTTCGTTGGTCACAGCGAATTCGAGGCGATGATCGCAGAAGGCGCCTTTCTGGAATACGCTCGCGTGTTCGACAACTATTACGGTACGGCCCACCGCACGATCGAGGCACGGCTTGATGATGGAATTGATGTGCTGCTGGAGATCGACTGGCAAGGCGCGCGCCAGGTCAGGACACGCGTGCCGGAGTGCGTCTCGATCTTCGTACTGCCGCCATCAAGGCAATCACTAGAGGAACGACTCAGGGCTCGCGGGCAAGATGACGTTGAAACCATCGCCCGGCGCATGCGGGATGCGACCTCCGAAATGTCCCACTACGCCGAATACGATTACTTGGTGGTGAACGACGACTTTGAGGACGCCGTCGAGCAGCTTGGAAGCATTATCTTGGCCCACCGGCTGAGAGCAGCACGTCAAACCGCGCGTTTGGCCGAATTGATCGACTCCCTCCTGGACGCTTGATCCCAGCATATCCTCGCCCTCATCAGTCCTTCACCGGGCGCTTCTCCAATTTGCGTTGCAGAGTGCGGCGATGCATACCCAACGCGCGTGCGGCGGCCGAAATGTTTCCCTCGTGGGCGACCAGTACTTTCTGTAAGTGTTCCCATTCAAGGCGTTTTACCGACAACGGCTTATCCTTGATTTCAACCGACGTGTCTCCTTCATCCCTGTGCAGGGCGGTGGCGATCTCATCGGCATCGGCGGGCTTGGTCAGATAATGCACGGCGCCCAGCTTGATGGCTTCGACGGCGGTGGCGATACTGGCAAAGCCGGTTAACATCACGATCCGCGTGTTGACGTCCAACTCGGCGAGCCGCTTCACCAACTGCAATCCAGACTCGTGGCCAATACGAAGATCAATCACCGCATATTCCGGCTCGGTGCTCTCAGCCAGCGCCAGACCCGATTCGACTTCATTGGCCGTGTGGACTTCAAAACCACGTTTCTCCAAAGCCTGCCGGAGCACCTCGCAAAATGTCGGATCATCATCGACGAGCAGCAATCGCGGGCGCTCCAACTTGGAGGATTCCATCTCCACAGGCGTCATGATCACGGGGCCCTCGGAATCAAAGGCAAATGGATCGTTGTTTGTGTTCCACCTTTGGCGGAAGGCGACATGCTGATCGCTCCTCCCAACCGTTCGATGGTACTGAAGGCGAGAAACAGGCCGACGCCAAGGCCATTTTCCTTGGTCGTAATCGGCGTCTTTCCCAGGTGGGCCGACAAATTCGGAGCGATCCCCGGCCCTTGATCGGTGATCACGATGGTCGCACGGTCATAGGTCCAGCGGACGTCCATCGTGATGCCCTGAGGCGAAACCTCGGCCGCATTGTTCAGCACGTTGAGCATGGCTTGCGTCAGCGTCAATTCGGCGATCAGCGACGGTGATGAGCCGCGCGTCTTGACCTGGAAATCCAACACCGCATCCGGTTTCTGCTGTCGCCAGCTCTCCACCACTTCGTCCAGATACCGCGTAAGCGGCATCAAACGCCCCTCTTCCGCGCGCGCTTCCCCGGCCGAAGCCGACATCACTGAGAGCGCATTCTTGCAGCGAACGATCTGGTTCCGCAGGATCTGCATCTTCTCCCGCAGATTCGCAAACTCCGTAGCGTCG
This sequence comes from Methylotetracoccus sp., assembly GCA_025458755.1. Taxonomy (GTDB): domain Bacteria; phylum Pseudomonadota; class Gammaproteobacteria; order Methylococcales; family Methylococcaceae; genus Methylotetracoccus. The sequence goes on along the minus strand of JALORT010000363.1, from coordinate 647 downwards.
TATTCCTGTTCGAGCTCATGAACTAAAATCGCCATCGTCCCCAACGGCGTCCCCATCTCATGAGCCGCACCCGCGGCGAGCGTCCCCAATGCGATCACGCGCTCGTTACGCAACGCCTGCTCGCGCGCCTCGGCAAGACGCCGTTCCCGTTCGCGCAACGTCTTCGCCATCTCGACCACGAAATAGGCGACCAGAACTGCACTAAACACAAAGCCGAACCACATGCCGAACACGTGCAACTGGATATCGTGGTGCTCGAGGTAGCTGTGCGAGGAGGACAGGGGCACATCGGACGGTAACGTCACGGCTTGGAATTCCGGTAGCGGTTGGTAGTATCCCATCAGCACCGTGTAGCACGCGGAGGCGAAGATCACCAAGTACCATGTATAGGCTTGAGGCAACACCGTCGCCGCAATGATCAACGGCAGCAGGAAGAACCATGCCATCGGATTCGTCGCACCGCCGGTGAAATAGAGAATCGCGGTGATTGCCAGAACGTCTACCGTAATCTGGAAAAAAAGTTCGATTTCGCTGACGACCGGGCACGACGTCAGGCGGATCCAGGTGATCCAATTGAACACGCCGACGATGGTCAATATGCCCCACAAAGGCATCTCGCGCAGCGGGATTTCCAATCCGTAAACGCT
>JALORT010000362.1 GCA_025458755.1 Methylotetracoccus sp. | reverse complement strand
TCATCATCGCGCTCGCAACATAGCCCATGGCAGCCACAAGAAAAAACCGTGGCGCCGCTATCCCATATCGCAAATCGCTCCTAAACGTCCAACAATGGTGTCCGAGGAAGGAAGGCATCAGGGCCGAGGCAAAACCTGCGAGATTTGCGGCCTGATTGGGCCAGTTGAGCCACATGGCGAGAGCGAAAGCGACGCTGAGATGAACCAAGGTCGCGACGACTCCAACAATCGCGAAACGTACAAGACGTCCAAGTTCATCCAGAATTTCTGCTTTCCTCTTCGACAAAGACACACCACCGCAAGTCGATTGATCTGTGTTACGGCGCCTAACGTGCCATTCAGTGCGATTGAACGTTGGCCCGAGGGGAGCGCGTGCAAGCCGCTTCGCACAAAACGCGTTCATAGGCGAGAAGCAGCTTGTAGACTAGCGACGTTTTTCGCCCCGCAACGGAGTGCCGGATGCCAACAACGCTGCCCCCCTCCTTTGGCACAAAGGCTGCCGTACTATCAGAGGAGGGACTGCCCCCTGGCAACCTAATTGCGCGTCTCAGCGACACGCCGGGGCAGATGGTGACGCTACTCTGGCTTGGACAAGCCGGTTTCATAATCGAGGGCGGCGGGCGGCGCGTGGTCATCGACCCCTACCTGTCCGACCATCTGGCGGTAAAATATGCGAACGGCCCGTATTCACACGAACGGCTGATGACTCCACCTGTGGCTCCCGGCGCCATCGGCCATGTCGATGCTGTGCTGATCACTCACGGGCATTCCGACCATCTCGACCCCGGCACGCTTCCTGCTCTGATGGAGGCTAACCCGCAGGCGGTGATGGTCGCGCCCGCTGCCATTCGCGACTTGGCCCTGGCCCGATCAGGAATTGCAGCCGACAGACTTCGACCGATTGATGCCGGCGAAACCCTCGACCTCTGTACCGGGCTGACCGTCACCGCCACCCGCGCTGCGCACGAAAAGCTGGAGACCGATGCGGCAGGTCGTCATCAGTTTCTCGGCTTTCGAGTTGGGATACACGGAGCCCGGATTTTCCATTCTGTCGACACCATTCCATACGAAGGGCACATCAGATCGCCGAGGTCGGTGCGTTGGCTCCCGATCTGGCGCTGCTGCCGGTCAATGGCCGGGACGCCGCGCGGCAGGCCGGGGGGATTGCCGGCAACTTGACCCCTGATGAGGCGATCGGGCTCGCTCGTGCCGCCTGCATTCCTGCGGTTATCGGCCACCATTTCGGTATGTTCGCGTTCAACAGTGCCGACGAGGTCGCGCTGGCGCATTTGGCCAGCGAAACCCGCGACCTGCGCTTCGTGCCGGCCCGCACTGGCGTTCTTTGGCGGCTTGATGTGTACTGATTGATTGGTATGCTGTTTTGCCCCACACAACGAATGTTTCGCCTTGGAGTGCCCTCTACTAATGACCTTGATCGCGATGATACCGGCCCGGATGGGCAGCCAGCGCCTCCCGAAAAAGAACCTCTTAGAGATCGCGGGAGCACCCCTGATTGTGCATGCGATCCGGAAATGTCAGGCCTCGGGGCTGTTCGACGAAGTCTGGGTAAATTCCGAGCATCCCGATTTCGGTCCCATCGCCGAGAGAGAGGGAGCCCGCTTTCATCGCCGCCCCGAAGCACTGGGGGACAACAATGCCACGTCGGAACAGTTCGTTGCGGAATTCCTGGAACACCATGACTGCTCGTTCTTGTTCCAGGTCCACTCCATCGCGCCGCTGCTGACGGTCACAGATGTGAAAAGCTTTGTCGAACGGGTGCAACAAGACGACTGTGATGCTCTGATGAGCGTGGTCGAGGAAAACCTGGAATGCGTGTTCAATGGTGAACCGGTGAACTTCACCTTCGCCAGCAAGACCAACAGCCAGGATCTGATCCCCGTACAGCGCATCGTCTGGGCCATCACCGCCTGGCGGTGCGCGACCTTCTTGTCAGCAATCCGCGCAGGCCAATGCGCCACCTATGCTGGCCGCGTCGCCTTCAAGCCGGTAAGCCGCATGGCCGGCCATGTCATCAAGACAGAGGAGGACTTGGATATCGCTAGAGCGTTGTGGAACGTGGTGCATGGGACATGATCGACCAGAGCAAAGCGGAACAGCCGCAGAGTTTTCGGAACGCGGAAAAGACCACGCGGTCACTCGTCGCCGCCCTGTTCGACATCGATCCCGTCATACATGCTCTGCGCTTTCCAGCCCGCCGCGTGCAGGGCCTGCAAAAGATCCACGTGAATTTCCCCGGCACCGGTACTGTGGCCGCTGACTACCAACGACCTGATGCTGGTTGGTCGAGTTGGCTGAACCTCCCTATCCCCCCCGGCGTGGCAAGGAACCAATTGCTGCAGATTGAACTCGACTTTGAAGACGGGGCTCGATGCGAGCTGGACCTCCCTCTCAACAAACTCGGCTTTTATGTTCAGCCGCGGATCTTTCAGTCGCGGTGCGAATGGGAGTGCGGGCGCGGAGTGCTGCGGACGGCTGGCTGGATCGGTGGATTGGCGGCCGACAGCCGGCTTGTTCTGACAATGGCGGGGCGCGAGGTCGCCACGGCCCAGACAGGCCTACCGCGTAAGGACGTCGCTGTCCGGCGGTCCTTCATGCCGAGCGATTGCGGATGGCAGCTGGTCCGCCAGCTTGACCTCCCTCCAGGAGCGGAGAGTTTTCCGCCGTTCGAATTGCGGGTGGTGACCGCCACCGGCCGGATTATGACGGTCCTGCCGCTCGATCCGGGGCTTCTGGGCTCGCCGGAGGCCGCGCTTCGGGCGCAAGAATGGCGGCAAAAGATCCACGCTCGCGCCGAATCCATGCCTCGTCAACGGCTGGAGCGGCTGATCGCCTCCGATCCCTTCCGGCGCCGCTGGCAGGATGGCCCGGAGCAATGCAGCATCGCTCGCGAAATCCTGGCCAACGCTTTAGCCCGGCGGCTGGCTCCTGGCGATGAGATCGCGGTACGCCTTCATGATGGAGACCGGGTTCTGTGTCGTCCTGTCGACGATTCGGGGCTAGCCCGGCGCTATCTACTGGACGGGCAGGACGAGATCGGATTCACGCGGTGGCTGGCCGCGCAAGCCGGCCCCGGTGAATGTGCGATCGATGTCGGCGCCGCCTATGGCGTGATGAGCCGCCGTCTGGCCCGGGCCGGCGCCCGCGTTTTGGCAATTGAAGCAGACGCGCTGGCGGCCGACCGGCTGCGCAGGTGTGGAATGACCTCACCCTCCGGAGGTCAAATCGACCTTGTCGAGTGCGCCGTCTCGTCGGAACCTGGCGAAGTGGTATTTGCCGGAATGGGCGGGAGCTGTGCCGGAGGGGGCAAGATACTCGAGAACGCCAAAGCTGAAACGGTGCAGTCATTTCTGGACGAGATCTCAAGTCTGTCCCAACTGCCGCTTCAGCGTTCGGTCAATCCGGCGGATCGCGAAAAGCGGCGCTTTACCGAGCGGGACATCGTCTTGCGCCGGGCGCCGGCGGTGACGCTGGACGCCTGCTGCCGCGATCGCGGGCTGCGGGACGTTGCCGTCGTCAAGATGGATATCGAGGGGGGCGAGCTCGAGGCGCTGCGGGGCGCCCCGGGACTTTTAGGTGGCGAATTCGGCACGCCGCCGATCATCGCCTTTGAATATTCGTCGCTGTTCCCCACACGAGGCGGACGGCGCGAAGACATTCTCGACCTCCTGGCGACTTATGGATATCGCTTTTGGCGGCTGGCCGGGGGCAAAGATCGAGGCGGCGAACTCATCGCTGTCAAGGGAGCCGAGGATGCACCGTCACACGACAACCTGATTGCAGTACCCCCCGGCCGCAGCCCCCGAACGGCTCCCGCTCATTCTCAATCCTGAACGCTTGCGGCCGATCCGCAGACATTCATGGTCACAGTCGCCCGAGATACCGATGCACACAACCAACGCTCGCCCACGCGTTCTTGTTTCGAACATCATGATGCTCAACGAGCGAGAGCGTTTCGACGCCGAGATCCGCGCCATGGGATACGAACCCATCTGGGTTGAGACCAACCAATTTCTCGACGAGGCGGCCTGCCTGCGCGTGGTAGGCGAAGTCGACGGCTGGCTGGCTGGGGATGACCGCATCACCCGCAAGGTCTTGGAGGCGGCGCTGCCGCGGCTGAGAGTTATTGCGAAATGGGGCACTGGAATCGATTCCATCGACAGTGAGGCGGCGGCCGCTTTGGGTGTGCCAGTGCTGAACTCGCCCGGGGCCTTCGCCGATGCGGTTGGCGAGGTGGCGGTCGGGTTGACGCTGATGCTTTCACGACATCTGGCAGCTATCGACCGCTCCATGCGCGCAGGCAACTGGCCCAAGCCGCAGGGGGTCGAACTGCGTGGCGCTACGCTGGGGATGATCGGCCTTGGCGCCATCGGCAGGCGCATCTCAGAATTCTTCGCTGGCTTTGGTACGCGGTTAGTTTTTCACGATCCTTTCGTAGAT
>JALORT010000361.1 GCA_025458755.1 Methylotetracoccus sp. | reverse complement strand
ATCAACCGCTATCCGGGCTTTGTGGTGGACGGCAGGAAAGTCAACCTGAAAGGCGCTTCTTCGTGTCCGCCTTACGGCATCCCGCGCGGCTGTGCATTCGAACAGGTCGGGCGGTATCGCACGACGCCGTCGTGGTTGAACTCGGGCAAACCTTTGGAACTGATGTGCCGGATCAAGGACCGCGGAGCCAACTGCCTGGCGCCGGGCAGCGTGGTGACTGCCCGAGTGGGCGGCGTCTGTGATACGCAGATGAGGCCCGTAGCGGGGATCAGATAGCCGACCTGGGGTACACGAAGTTCCTGCAGGACCCCATAGCAACGCGCTGCCGCGCGCAAAGCTTAGGAAAGCGAGGTGGTCACCCTGGCCACCGCGGCGCATTCTCGCCCAGCGATCGCCGTTGGCGTTTTCGACGGCGCTGGTGCTTTGGTTCTGCCGGCTGATCACTAGTGGCGCACTTCGGCAAAGCCAACAGCGGAGTCAGCCAGAGCCATCCGAGCGTCGTCGCGCCCTCGCTCGAAGCCCAGTCTCCGCTGCCGTGTCTGGTGGTGTGTTCATCCGAGCACGAAAAGCATCGAGGCGCAGACGCATCTGCGGACTTGGCGGTTACAGTCCTGACGACCATCGAACCCCGCACCTACCCTGAAGCCGGCATCGGCCAAAGCCAGCCCTGGACATCGATGGGTCTAGAGGTCATTGGCCTCGGACTTCGCCGTTCAGTCCTCCAGATTCGACACGGCCAACGTGCCGTTACGATAGTCAGCCAGGGCTTGCTCGATCTCCTCGCGCGTGTTCATCACGAAAGGGCCGTGCTGCACGATCGGTTCGCCTAGAGGCTTTCCGGCGAGCAGCAGGAAGCGGGCACCCGGCGCCCCGGCTTCGACGCGCACGGTGTCGCCATCCGCGAGCAGCCCCGCGGCACGATGAGGTAAGGCTTGCCGGTCGTCGCCCACCCTGGCCTCCCCGTCATAGAGATAAAGGAACGCCTGGTGACCCGCGGTGACCGGAGCCATGAAGACGGTGCCGGCCGGAAGATGAACATCCAGATACAGCGGCTCGGTGCTGAGCCCCTGAATCGGTCCGGACGTGGCGTGCTCGCCTTGTACGAGCGTACCCGCAATCACGCGCACCTCGCCGCCTGTCGCCAGCACGACCGTCGGTATCGCGCGGGCGGGGATATCGCGATAGGCGGCGGGCTTCATCTTTTCCTTGGCCGGGAGGTTGATCCAGAGCTGAAATCCGCGCATCCGGCCCTCGGTTTGCTGAGGCATCTCGGAATGGATGATGCCGCGCCCGGCCGTCATCCACTGCACGTCACCAGGACCAAGATCGCCGCGGTGGCCCAGATGATCCTCATGACGCATATGGCCGTCGAGCATGTACGTGACGGTCTCAAAACCGCGATGCGGATGCGACGGAAACCCGCGGAGGTAGTCGTCCGGATCGTCGGAGAAGAATTCATCCAGCATCAGGAAAGGATCATGACGGAGCGCCTGCCCATTGCCGAGGCTGCGCCGCAGCTTGACCCCGGCACCATCGGAGGCGGCAACGGAAGGGATGATGCGCGCCAGTGTTCGCGTGGTCATCAGTAGACTCCCATCGTTTTGATTCTTGGGTTGCTCACGAAAGGCAGGCATTCGCCATTTTGGCGGGACTTCCCAGCCTGCCCCGGAAGTGGCGGTCGGCGCCAAGCCTGCCTTCGGTGCCCCGCCGCCCGTCCGACATCGGCCTCGGCGTTAACTTCTCGTCCAGAAGTACCGCACCCGGGCATCCCGGCGACTCGAGTTGGGGCTTGCTTCATTAGCCGTTAGTCCTTGTAAGCTTCGACCGGTACCAACACCCTGACCTCGTCGCCGACGCCAGGCAGGTATTTGGTCATCCCGAACTCCGACCGCTTCAGGGTTGCCTCGATATCGGCCGCACAGAGGTCCTTCTGGGTCATGGGGTTGGTGCCGCAAGTGAAGCGATGGATCTTCACCTTCAGCGGCTTTGTGACTCCCAAAAGGGTCAGCGAACCTTCGGCGGAAACGGGTGTACTGCCTTGGAACAACAGTTTTTCGGAATGATAGGTGATGGTGGGAAACTGAGCCGCATTGAAGAAATCGGCCGACTTCAAATGATCGTTCCATTTGGTCTGCCCCATGTTTATCGAGTCGGCTTCAATCGTCCAGTCGACGGCACCCTTATTTTTCTCCCTGTCCAGTTGAATCTTGCCCGACGTTTTGTCGAAGCGGCCCCGTTGCGTCGTGAAGCCGAGATGATTGACTTCGAAGACCGGCAAGGTATGGTTGGGGTCGATGGTGTAGGAATCGGCCGCCACGGCGGAGGCGGCGGTGAGGCTGGCCAATACGAGGGTTGCAACTTTGCGCATGGGTGACTCCGAGAGGATCAATGGTGTCTTGTAGGATAAACCGCCGGTCAACGGTGCGAGAGTGTTCAAGCAGCGAGCTGAATGATTTGGGCTTCGGCCTGCGCCAAAGCGGCGCCTCGCTGCTCCTCACCGAGATTCAGGCCTTCGGCGTAGATGAACTGAATATCGTGAATCCCAAGAAAGTTGAAGAAGTCTTGGACATAGAGGGTCTGCGTATCCTTTACGGTCCCCCGGTAGACGCCACCCCGCGTCGTCAGCGCATAGACCGTCTTTTCGCCCAATAGCCCTACGGGTCCGGTCTCGGTATAGCGGAAGGTGATACCCGCCCGCGCCACATGATCGAAATAGGCCTTGAGCGTTGAGGGAACGCCGAAGTTGTACATCGGCAGGCCCAACACGATGACGTCCGCCAGCCGCAACTCATCGATCAGCGCGTCCGAGTAATCCACCACGGCCTGTTGCTCGGGACTGCGCTCGTTGGATGGGCGAAGGAAAGCCTGAAATCGTTCAGCGGTCAGGTGGGGAACGGGCTCCTTGGCCAGGTCACGCAGCATCACGCGATGAACGGGATTCTGTACCTGCCAAGCCTGAACGAAGCGTTGCGCCAGGCGTGACGAATAGCCTTGTTCCGAGAACAGGCTGGTATTGAGCTGCAGCAGCGTTTTCATGACTTACCTCTTGAGATGGTCGGTGGTGCTAGTAAACGATTGATTGCATCGATAAAAAAGCAGAATATTTCGGTCATAATCATCGACTTTATCGACAGGTCGCTTGTGAAAAACCCCGCGTAGCGGGTGCAGTGCGCAATCGACCCTCGTACAATCAGTATGTTGCAACGTGTGCGCAGCGCACTCTACGAAAAATTCACAAGGTCTGATGTGGCCGCACTCCCGAAAATCACCCTCGATCAGTGGCGGACGCTCGTAGCCGTGGTGGAGGCGGGCGGCTACGCGCAGGCCGCCGACCAGCTCCACAAGAGCCAGTCCACGCTGACCTACGCCGTGCAGAAACT
>JALORT010000360.1 GCA_025458755.1 Methylotetracoccus sp. | reverse complement strand
GTCGCTACGACCGAGAATGCCCGTAAGAACGACGTTCAGGACCGCGTGCGCTGCGGTCCGCCCGAGCAGCTCGGCACGTTTGAGGCGGACATTCTGCTCGCTAATATCCTGGCGAATCCCTTGATCGAACTGGCGCCGGATTTGGCCCGACGGGTCCGGATCGGAGGCCAGCTGGTGCTGTCGGGGGTCCTGGCGGACCAGGCCGATGACGTTAGCGACGCCTACCGGACGTGGTTCGAGGTGTTGAACCGTACCGACATGGACGGCTGGGTCCGATTGGATGGGACGCGCCTGCGGTGACGATGAACGCATTGCCCCCCCTCCGCCTCCGCAAGAACGAAGAGCGCAGAATTCGTACCGGCCATCTTTGGGTCTTTAGCAACGAGGTGGATGTTGATGCGACACCGTTGCGAAATTACGCGGCAGGGGATCTGGTGCAAGTGGAAGATCACCGGCAGGCGCCGCTCGGGATCGCCTACGTCAACCCCGAATCGCTGATCTGCGCCCGCATCTTGACCCGCGACATCAAGGTCGAGATCGGCGAGAGTTTTCTGTCGCGCCGTTTGACCCGCGCTTTGCATCTGCGGGAATTGCTGTTCGACCGTCCCTTCTACCGGTTGGTTTACGGTGAGAGCGACGGTCTGCCGGGCGTCGTCATCGATCGTTTCGGTGATGTGCTGGTGGCGCAGGCGAACACCGCCGGTGCCGAACGGCTGCTGGAACATATTGTCTCGATCCTGGAAAAGGTGCTGCTGCCGCGCGCGATCGTGTTGAAGAACGTCTCCAGCGCACGTGAGCTGGAGGGATTGGACTGTTATGTCCGCGTCGTTCGTGGTGCGGTGGAAGGTCTGACCCGGATCATTGAGAACGATGTACCCTTCTGGGTCGATCCGGTCCATGGCCAAAAGACCGGGTGGTTCTATGATCATCGGCACAACCGGCACATGGCGGCCAAACTGGCCAAATGTCAGCGCGTGCTGGATCTGTTCAGCTACACCGGGGCGTGGGGTGTGCAGGCGGCCGTGGCCGGGGCCGAACAGGTCGACTGTGTCGACGGCTCGGCGGCGGCGATCGACCTGGCACGCGAGAATGCCCGTCTCAATACCGTCAATGATCGGATGCGGTTCATTCAGGCGGATGTCTTCGAGTTTCTAAAGCATGCCCGCGAAGACCGGCGACGGTACGACCTGATCGTGCTCGATCCGCCGGCACTAATCAAACGCAAGAAGGACATCAAGGCCGGTACCGAGGCCTATCGCCGCCTCAACCAGCTCGTGCTGCAAGCCTTGAACCCGGGCGGCGTGCTGATTTCGGCATCCTGTTCGTACCATCTTCAGCGAGCGGTGCTGCACGATATTCTGCGGAGCCTGGGACGCCATCTGGACCGCCATCTCATTTTTTTCTGGCAAACGGGGCAGGGGCCGGATCATCCCGTTCATCCGGGGATCGCCGAGACGGAGTATTTGAAGGCCGTGTTTTGTCATGTGACGGCGCCGATGTGAACGCTGCCGCATTCGGGAAGGTTTGACGGGGCTTCCGGTCTGCATGGAACTTGCCGATCACATTGGAGCCTGGACAAGTCGGGATGCGAGGGCTCACGGCAAAGGCCGGGCGTCACGCGCATGAGTGATACCAATGCGTCGCTGGCGGTCCGCGATCTGCAGGTGCTTTGGCATCCGTGCACTCAGATGAAGGACCACGAATCCTTCGCCGTGGTGCCGATCCGCAGTGGCCGGGGTGTTTGGCTGGAAGACTTCGAAGGACGCCGGTATCTGGACGGCATCAGCTCCTGGTGGGTCAACCTGTTCGGCCACGCTAACCCCTACATCAACGCCGCGCTGGCTGAGCAGCTCGAAACCCTCGAGCATGTGCTGCTGGCCGGATTCACCCACGAGCCGGCGGTTCGTCTGGCCGAGCGGCTGCTGCGACTGGCGCCGGACGGGCTGTCCCGCTGTTTCTACGCCGACAATGGTTCCTCCGCTGTGGAGGTCGCGTTGAAAATGAGTTTCCATTTTTGGCGGAATCAAGGCATGTCCGGCAAAACCCGTTTCGTCACCCTGCAGAACGGTTATCACGGAGAAACGCTCGGGGCGCTGGCGGTGGGTGATGTCGCTTTGTACCGCGAGACTTATCAACCTTTGCTGATGTCGGCGTTCACTGCCCCCAGTCCGGATTGTTATTTCCGGGAACCGGGCGAGACGTGCGCGGCCTACTCGGAGCGCCGTTTCCGCGACCTGGATGCGCTGCTGGCCCGTCATGCGGACGAAGTGTGCGCGGTGATTGTGGAGCCTCTGGTGCAATGCGCCGGAGGCATGCGGATGTACGACCCGGTCTACTTGACGCTGCTGCGCGATGCCTGCGACCGCTATGGGGTTCATCTGATCGCGGACGAGATCGCCGTCGGTTTCGGCCGGACCGGCTCGATGTTCGCCTGTGAACAGGCGGATATCACACCGGATTTCCTATGCCTTTCGAAGGGACTGACCGGCGGCTACCTGCCGCTCGCCGCGGTATTGACCCGGGATTCGGTCTACGCGGCGTTTTACGATCGGTACGTCACGATGAAAGCCTTCCTGCACTCGCACAGCTACACGGGGAATCCGCTCGGTTGCCGGGCGGCGCTGGCGACCCTCGATCTGTTCGAACGAAGTGATGTACTCGGCCGCAATCGCGAGCTCGCCGCTCATTTGGCGCACCGCTGCGAGCGCTTCGCCGGGCATCCGCACGTGGCGGAGGTGAGGCAGACCGGGATGATCCTGGCGATCGAGCTGATTCGCGACAAAGCGCGTCGTCAGCCCTTTCCCTGGCAGGAGCGGAGGGGCTTGACCGTCCATCGGGAAGCCCTCCAGCGCGGTGTGCTGCTGCGCCCGTTGGGCGATGTCGTCTACTTCATGCCGCCCTACGTGATCACGCCAGAGGAGATCGATCGGATGGTCGAGGTGGCAGCGGACGCAATCGAACGGGCCTTGGCGGATTGAGCGATGCGGGTCGCGCGTTTGTTCCTGCCCCTGGCGCTTAAGTCTGGTGAAGAAATCGAGCTGCCGGAGGATCGCGCCCATTATTTGGCCGATGTCCTGCGTCTTCGCAGCGGCTCATCTTTGGTGCTGTTCAACGGCGAGGGCGGCGAATTCGCGGCGGAGGTCGTCGCCGCCCATCGCAGGGGAGCGCGTGTACGGGTAGGCCACGCGCAACCAGGCGTTCGCGAATCTCCGCTGCAGATTCATCTGGGACTCGGAATTTCCCGTGGTGAGCGCATGGATCTGGCGATCCAGAAGGCTGTGGAACTGGGGGTCAGCGCCATCACACCGCTGGCAACGGAGCGAAGTGTCGTCAAACTCGATACCGAACGGCACCGCGCGCGCTGGGACCACTGGCTGAAGG
>JALORT010000033.1 GCA_025458755.1 Methylotetracoccus sp. | reverse complement strand
AATTGATTTTTATTTTTTCCGGTTGAAAAATCAGCAGCGGCATATCGAATATGTCACCTTCCCGCTGCAGAAGGTGGAGCAGCCGATTGCCGATCAAGCCATCGCCGACTATTACCAGCAGTATCGAGCCGACTTTCAGGAACCCGAGACGCTGGTCATCGATTATGTCTTGCTGACGATTGACGATCTGGCGGCCGGCGTCCAACCGACCGATGCAGAACTCCGCACCTTCTACGACGAGCAAAAGGGTGCGTTCACGATACCGGAAGAGCGGCGCGTCAGCCACATCCTGGTCGCGGCCGACGCGTCGGCGGCGCCCGAGGCAGAGCAGGCCGCTTTGACCAAGATTCAGGCGGCGCGAGAGCGGATTTTGAAGGGTGAGGACTTCGCCAAGGTGGCTAAAGACGTTTCGGAGGACACGGAATCCGCGGCAAAAGGGGGCGACTTGGGCATCATCCGCAAGGAAACGATGGACCCGAACTTCGAAAAGGTGGCGCTGAGCCTCGGTCAGGGTGTGCTGTCGGAACCGGTACGTACACCTTTCGGCTATCACCTGATTAAGGTCACAGACCTGAAACCGAGTTCCGTTAGGAGCTTCGAGGAAGCAAAGCAGGAACTGACCACGCTGTACCAAAGGAATGCCGTCGACAGCCGTTTCTATGAATTGGGCCAAAAGCTGACGGAGACCGCCTTCGAACATCCGGACTCCCTTGATCCTGCCGCCAAGGCCATCGCAAAGACCGTGCAGAGAACCCTCCCGTTCACGCGCGAGAAAGGCGAGGGAATTGCCGCGGAAAAGGCGGTCCGGGATGCGGCATTCAGTGACGACGTACTCAACGGCAAAAACAGTGATCTGCTAGAACTGGGCCCGGAAAAAGTGGCCGTGATTCGCGTGTATGACCGCCGTCCGGCAGTCGAGAAGCCGTTGACGGACGTGCGTGCCGAGATCGTGAGGAGGCTCAGGACGGAGCAAGCGAAGGAGCAGACGCGACGCGCCGCAGAGGACATGCGCCAAAAACTCGAAGACGGCAGCTCGTTTCCGTCTCTGGCGAAAGCCGCAAAGTTGACCCTGCAGACGCCCGCCCCGATTCGCCGAAACGCGGCCGACCTCCCCGCTCCCCTGGTCGAAGCGGTATTCACGGTGCCGAAGCCCAAAGAACGGCCAGTCCGAGGAACGGTCGCGCTGGAGGATGGGGCGCAAGTGGTTTATTCGGTCAATGCGGTCATTGAACAAAGCCCGGCGCCCGATGATAAGGAAGTCGAGATACTCAAAAACTACCTCGTGAATACCGCCGGGCAACAGCAATTCGCGGCATGGCTGGCCCAATTGCGAGAAGCCGAGGATGTCTACACCGCGCCAGGAAGGGAGTGAGCGAAGTAGGTCTCGTCCCAACGCCGCGCGGTCCTGTTCACGGCGACTTCCGTGCCGCCGATCTCAAGACGCTGACTCATCGTACCCCTGGGCCGCACTACTGGCGGAACGGGGTTACGCCAGCCGCCTGCTGTTCGCCGTCGTAAAACACAGGATACAGGTTGCGCGTTGGTCCGCGAAGTGGCGCTCTGCTGGGCGCGCAGGTCGCTGGGGCATGCGTGGGCACACAAAGCGCCTCCTTCTTGCGTAAAATATTCGCCTTCGGGTTGAACGCCGCGGGGCGCGGCAGCGGCGGTCAGGGGACCGGTCATCGGGCTGGCGGTGTCTTGCGATGCTCAGCGGTACCGGTAAGCCTCCAGTCCGGTCGCCGATGCGTCATCTTAAAACAGTCGTAAGTATGTCTTCCAATAAAATACTGGTTACCGGTGCCACCGGCCATCTCGGTGCCAATTTGGTTCGGCGCCTGCTGACCGACGGCGAGTCGGTCCGCGTGTTGGTGCGTGCCGGCCGCGATAATGGCGCCCTCGAAGGCCTCGAAGTGGAGCGCGTGGCGGGTGATCTCCGAGATGCGGAAGCGACTTCCGCCGCGGTGCGAGGGTGCAGACAGGTCTATCATTGTGCCGCTTTGGTATCGACCATCGAAGGGAGTGCGGCGCACAAGCGCGACGTTTACGACACCAACGTGCGCGGCACTCGGCATATCCTGGAGGCAGCCGCTCGGCACGGCGTCGACAAAGTAGTGGTGTCCGGTTCGCTCAGCGCCACGGGATACGAGCCGGAACGGTCCAGTCACGAAGGTATGCCGTTCTATCCCTTCGAGCGCCAACTGCCGTATGGCTTTACGAAGCACTTGGTGGAGCACGAATGCCTGCGCGCTCATGCCGACGGTCTGAATGTCGTGGTCGCAACTTCCTGCGCGATTGTCGGTCCGCACGATTATGTGCCCTCCCGAATGGGTCGGGTGCTGATCGATTTCGCCCATGGCAAGCTCCGGGCGTACATTCCAGGCGGCTTCGAATTCGTATCCGGCGCCGACATTGCCGAGGGGCATGTGCTGGCCATGCGCAAAGGGCGTTCGGGACAAAAATACATCATCAGCACCCAGTACATGAGTGTCGATGAGCTGATGACTGAATTCCACCGGATCACCGGACGTCCGAGACCGCGGCTGCGCCTGCCTCCAGTGATGATGGCGGGGCTGGCCGAAGTGGCCGATAAGACCTGGTTTCGCGTATTTCCAAACCAGCCCCGACGATTTACACCGGCCGCAGTGCGCCTGCTGCGGATGCGGCGGCGGGCCGATCACGGCAAGGCCAACCAGGAACTGGGCTACCAACCGACCAGCTTGTCTCAGGCGCTGCAGGATGCCTATGACGATTTCATCCGGCGTGGCTTGATCACGCCGTCGCGACAGGAAAACTCGTCGCGCGATCCTACATAGTGATGCAAACGCAACCCTGAGGGCTGACTGATGAGGAACGGACAAGACAATGCCGTGGGTTCACCGCCGAAGTTCCGGGATGGGCGCAACTCCCGGCAGAAGGCGCGCGCCGCGGGTCTCGATCCCGATTGCTGGTACGTGGTGGAGCATGACAACGGGATCAAGAAGGGCCAAGTCAAAGAGGTGGTTTTCTGGGGTACATCCATCGCGCTCTACCGTGGCGAGGACGGTCAACTCGCCGCGGTGCATAATCGCTGCCCGCATCGGCAGATCAAATTGTCGAAGGGCGTGGTGCAGAACTGCAAGCTGCACTGTATGTATCATGGCTGGACGTTCGACCGCGAGGGCTGGCTGGTTGACTACTCGCACGACAGTTTCGGAAAACCGCTGCTGAAGAAGCAGTTGCGGACGTATCCGGTGCAAGTGCGCTACGGGTTCATCTGGCTGTTTCCCGGCGACCCCGAGAAAGCGGTCGCGCATCCGATACCCGAAATTCCGGAGCTAGAAGGCGATAATCCCTGGGCGTCGGTACCCATCGACTTCACCTGGGACGCCCATCATTCCATGATTATCGACAATGTCTGCGACTTCGCTCATGCCTTCCTGCATCGGAAATACCGGCCGTTTACCGACGCCAAACTGCGGCATTATGAGTCTGACGACAACCGCGTGTACCTGACCTACGACACCTTCATGGGCGGTGGCCGGATCTCTGGAATGTTCGTGGATCGAAAGCGGGTGAACACCAAATTCATTGAGATCTGTTACGAATACCCATACCAGTGGTCGAACACCGGCGGTTCGATCAAGCACTGGTGTTTCTTGCTCCCGATCAATGAGAGGCGGACTCGCGTCTTTTTTCTGTTCTACTTCGATGCGTTCAAGATTCCGGCGACCTCACTGAAGATGCCGCAGAAATTGACCCAATTCGTGCTGCGGGTATCGAACTCGCTGTTGTTCAAGCCACTGTTATCGGAGGACGGGATTGCGCTCGAGGCGGAACAGCATGCCTACGACCATCACTGGGACGAACCGCCGATCGAACTGAACCCGGCGGTGCCGCTGTTCCAACAGCTGACGGTGCAGAAGTGGGAAAACTATTTGGCGCGCACTGAAGTCCAGACGGTCAAGGGACCGAAGCAAGCCGTCGGATGACCACGAAGGTCGCATCCGGTAAGTCCGGGCACCCTGCGCCGAGTACCCTCGGTCGCCTGTTCGAACATCTGCTGACACATCATCGCGGTCTGTTCGCGACTCTATTTCTGTTGCCGCTGTCGGTCGGTTACGGCGCGTATCGATCGATCCGCAACCGGATCGTCTTCCGGGCGCACAGCGCACCGGCGCGCCATGATGAGCGGGTGCAAGTCGTCATCCGGCAAATCGAGGATTGGCAGCGGCAAGGGGCGCGGGAAAAACTCTGTACCGCGCGCTCCGGCTGGAAATCGATGAGCGAGCTGGTACCCAGGTACAAGCTTTCGCACAGGGCGATCAACGTCGGTCTGTACGACATACTCGGCATCGACGAACAGCGCCGCATCGTTCGGGTTGAGCCGCTGGTGACGATGGGGCAGATCTCGGAAACCCTGTTGCCGCAAGGCTGGACCTTGCCGGTTCTGCCGGAGCTCGAGGATTTGACCGTCGGCGGCTTGATCATGGGCTTCGGGGTCGAAAGCAGCAGTCACAAATACGGTCTGTTTCAGCACATCTGCGAGGCCCTGGAAATCGTGACCGCGGAAGGGAAACTGGTCCGCTGCACCCGCACAGAAAACACGGAGCTGTTTTACCTGCTGCCGTGGAGCCACGGCACGCTGGGCTTCCTGGTCGCCGCCGAGTTAAAGATTGTTCCGGCGAAAAAATACGTTCGGCTCCATTATCAGCCTGTGCAACGGCTTGATCGTATCGTCGCGGTGTTCGAAGCCGCATGCCGCGACACCGAGCGGCATGATTTCGTAGAGGGTCTGGTGTACGGCCGTGATGCCGCCGTGATCATGTGCGGTAGGCTGACCGACGAGGTGGGTGACGATGGGCGCGTCAACGCGCTGGGCCGGTGGTATCAACCCTGGTTCTACAGGCATGCAGAAACCTTCCTGTCCGGCAAGCGGGAGGGCGTCGAATACATCCCGTTGCGGCATTACTATCACCGTCATACCCGCAGTTTGTTCTGGATGATGGAGGAGATCATCCCGGTCGGGAACCATCCCTGGTTCCGTGCCTTACTGGGCTGGGCGCTGCCGCCGCGGGTCGAGTTGCTGAAACTGACCGAGACCGAGACGACGCGGAATCTCCGAGAGAGGCACCAGATCATCCAGGACATGCTGGTGCCGATGGCCCACCTCGCCGAGTCGATTCAGTATTTCGAAGATCATTTCCAGCTTTATCCATTGTGGCTGTCGCCGATGGCGGTGTACGACAATGAGCTGCAGCTCGGCCTCATTCACCCGTTCCGGCGGAAAGATGGTGCGATGGACCCCCTCTATGTGGACATCGGCGCTTATGGAGTGCCCCGAAAAGAGAATTTCGACAACCGTACCGCATTGGCGCCGTTGGAGCAGTTTGTTATCGACCACCACGGCTATCAGGCGCTGTACGCGCAGACGAAAATGAGCCGCGAGCAGTTCCGGACCATGTTCGATCATTCCCACTACGACGTGTTGCGCGAACGTCTCCCCTACTGCCACCGCGCCTTCGACGAAGTGTACGACAAAGTCTCTTCTCAGGCGCGCGCGGCGCCGGTCGAGATCCGCAAGATCAAGCGGGCGCAGCGGAGCGCCTGATTCTGGCCGCGCGGAAACCTGGCCGTTCGGGACGGCCTTTGCTTCCTGTCGCCAGGCTGCATCGCAGGCGTTCACATGCACCGCCAAGCGGCGGCTGATTTCCATTCAGGCGGATTTTCATGACTGACTACAACCACGGCTTCGATCTGCTCAGCGAGCACAATATTTGTGAAATCGGCGCATCGGCTCGGCTGTATCGCCATCGGAAAAGTGGGGCGGAGTTTCTCAGCCTGAGCAGCGAGGATGAGAACAAGGTGTTCGGCATCGCCTTTGCGACGCCGTCGGAGGACAGTACCGGCGTTGCACACATCATGGAGCACAGCGTTTTGTGCGGATCGCGCAAATATCCATTGAAGGAACCTTTTGTCGAGCTGATCAAAGGCTCGTTGAACACGTTCCTGAACGCGATGACTTGGCCGGATCACACGATCTACCCGGTCGCCTCGCAGAGCGTGACCGATCTCTACAACCTGGCCGACGTTTATCTCGATGCTGTGTTTTACCCGAACCTGTCGCGCTGGACCTTTATGCAGGAAGGCTGGCATTACGAACTGGAACAGAACAACGGGCCGCTTCACTACAAGGGTGTCGTGTTCAATGAGATGAAAGGGAATTATTCTTCGCCCGATTCGATGTTGGGCGAATATCTGCGCCAAGCGCTGTTCCCCGATACGCTTTATGGCCGCGATTCGGGCGGCGATCCGGCCGCGATTCCGGATCTGGATTACGCACGCTTCAAGGCGTTTCACCAGGCCTACTACCACCCTTCGAACGCACGGATCTTTTTCTATGGCGACGACGACCCCGACCGGCGACTGTGCTATTTGGACTCCTGGTTGAACGCCTTCGAAGCGGTCGCCATCAAACCCCGGTTGCCGCTCCAACCGCGGTGGAACACGCCACGGCGGGTGAGTTATGAATACGATCCGGGAGATGCTCCGGATCGGGACGACGCCTACGTGTCGGTGGCCTGGCTGCTGGGCGAGCACCGCGATCCCGAATTGCTGCTGGGGTTGGAACTGCTGGCTCACCTCCTGGCCGGAACGCCGGCCTCGCCCCTCCGGAAAGCGCTGATCGATAGCGGGCTCGGGGACGATGTCACCGGCGGCGCGGTAGACAGCGACAGCCGTGAGGCTTATTTCCCGATCGGTCTGTCCGGTGTCGATCCCGAGCAAGTGGACCAGGTCGAGAAGCTGATCATCAACACCGTGGATGATCTGGCCGATTCCGGGTTCGATGAGGACCAGATCGAAGCGTCGCTGAATACCATCGAGTTCCATCTGCGCGAGGCCAATTTCGGCGACTTTCCGCGGGGTCTTGTCTACATGATTCAGGCGCTGCAGACCTGGCTGTATGAAGGTAATCCATGCGATCCGCTGGCATTCGAAAAGCCACTGAACGCCATTAAAGGACGGTTGCGGCGAGGCGAGGCGCTGTTCACCGATTGGCTCCGGCAGTACTTTGTCGCTAATCCGCATCGCACGACGGTGATGATGCTGCCGAATTCAAACTGGCTGGCCGAGCGTGATAGAAAGGAGCAGGCCCGGTTGGAGCGGGCGAGGGCAGAAATGAGCGAGGCCGATCTTCGCCGTCTGGTCGAAGAGACGAAAACCCTGCAACGCCGGCAGGTCACTCCGGATTCCGTGGACGCGCTGGCGACGATTCCCGCCCTCACGGTGGCGGATCTGACGCGGGAGAACCGGCAGATTCCGATTGACGTCGGCCCCTGCCGCGAGGCCCGTGTGGTGTTCCACGATCTCCCCACGCATGGCATCGTGTACTTGGATGTCGGATTTGACCTGCAGGCGCTGTCTGCAACCGATTTGCCCTATGGAGGCTTGCTCGGCGCGCTGTTGCTCGATATGGGGACAGTTCGGGAGGACTTCGTGAGCCTGGCGCGCCGCATCGGCCGCGCGACCGGAGGTATCCAGACTAGCGCGATCAACACGGTGATCCATGGGCAACGCAGTGCGGTGTCCTGTTTCGTGGTCCGCGGCAAGTGTACGGTCGAGAATTTCGACGCACTGCTCGACATCTTGCGCGACGTGCTGCTGTCGCTCCGGCTTGACGATCGCGAACGCCTCAAGCAAATCCTGCTGGAGGAAAAAGCGGGTCTTGAAAGCGAGTTGGTACCGGGCGGGCGCCGTTTCGTTAATCTGCGTTTGCGCTCGGCGTTCACGGCCGCCGACTGGGCCAGCGAGCAGATCGACGGCATCAGCTATCTGTTTTTCCTGCGCAGACTGATCGAGCGGGTGACATCCGATTGGCCCGGACTGCTGGACGATTTGCAGCGGGTTCGCGAGACACTGGTGTCCCGAAACGGGTTGGTCGTGAATGTGACAGTCGACGGAGGGCTGAAAGACCGTCTGCAGACTCGCTTGGAGGCATTCATTGACGATCTGCCGATGTGCGACCGCCGGAAAACCGCGGACTGGCCAATCGGCTCGGCAGTGGATGAGGGTCTTAGCGTCCCTTCGCAGGTCAACTTCGTCGGCAAGGGCGCCGATCTCTACACGCTCGGCCATCGGATGCACGGTTCCTGGCTGGCTGTCCACAACTGGCTGAACACGACCTATCTGTGGGAACGGATCAGGGTGCAGGGAGGCGCCTACGGCGGCTCGTGCGCTTTCGATCCACTCAGCGGTGCGTTCTCTTTCTTATCCTATCGCGACCCGAATTTGTCGGCCACCCTGTCGGCCTATGACGGCGCTGCCGACTTCATTCGCAGCCATCGGCCCGATGCCCTGGAAGTAGAGCGCACGATCGTCGGTGTCATCGGCGCGCTCGATGCCTACATGCTGCCGGACGCGAAAGGATACACGTCTCTGAACCGTTACCTCACCGCCATGACCGAGGAGAGGCGTCAGCAGATTCGCGACGAGGTGCTGGCCACGACGGCTTCGGACTTCGCCCGTTTCGAGGAGGTGCTCGATGATGTGGCTCGGTGCGGCCGTGTCGTCGTCCTCGGCGCCCCACAAGCGATCGAGCAGGCCAACGCTGAGCGTGGCGCGAGATGGCTGAAACCGGTGCGGGTGTTGTAGCGATTATCTGAGTGTCTACACCTCTGCACACGACCGTCAACCTCCCAACGCGAGGACATTGCCAGACAGCGTCGTCTCCTCGGCGAAAGGAAGCGCTGTCGATGCGGATTTCCGACCCGTACATCTCCATCCCGGTCAGACGGGCGACCCCCAAGCGAGCCGACGGCGCGCTCCGGTCGACACCAGGCACCGGGCCAAGGCAAGCCACAAGGTCGCTGTGGACGTCAGTAGCGCATTGCGGTGCGGACACTGGAACGGGCGTCGCGCTATTCGGATAGCGCCGAACACCAGCCGGTCGAGGGATGCTTCAGGTGGTGCGGACAGGTGACATCGTTAACTCCAACGGTCACTCCTCCACAACAGCGTCCCGACTCAAGGGGTTGGCCACAGCGGTTGCTATGCGGCCGGGGTTCGCGATAGCGACCCCCGGGTAGCCTTGTGACGTCGAATCACCAATCCGAGAATCCGGCGTCCGCAGGATCAGCAGGCGCGCTGCGGCCTTCAGCCAGGGTCAGGCGAGCAGATAGACAGTCGCGCTGATCGCGCCGAGAGTTAACGTGAGCCGGGTGTAGGGGTGGGCGGCCCAGATGGGGCGCTCCTCTTTAGTCCAGTGATGCACTCGCATCACGACCGCATGCCACGCGCGTTGCAGTTCGGTGTAGGCTCTTCGCAGAAGTCGAAACGACCCATAGACGATCAGGATGAACCCGGTCCAGAAGGTAATCGCCTGAGCCGCGCGTCGGGAGAGGCCGAAAACCCACTCCAACAGGTGTTCAAACGCCAATTCGACGACTTCGATCAGGAGGTGTAGCCCATGCCCGATCAAAGGGAGTAGCGTGTCTCCAAAAAACCAAAGTGACAGCGCTGCGATGGTCATCGCGGCGATTCGCTTATTTCTCGCTCGCAGCGAGACGCCAAACCGGGTCAGCATGTTGTTAGCGATTTTCATAACGGCCTCGTCGATTCGTGGGTTTCGGCAATGCCATGTTGCAGCTCTTTTCGAGGATGCTACGGTTCAGGGTGAGCCGACTTCCAATGATCACTTCGTGCGGCAGAGTTCACAGCCGTTGACCGGCTCACCACTATGACGCCACGATTCTCATTACTGCAGCTCGCTCGAATACAGCGGCGCGCAACTGAATGCCTTCGCAAGGGGCGACGCAAAAATAAGTTTCGGTCCGCAACGATTATGACGCGAGTTCTGTTGCGTGGTTTCTATACGAAAACAAAATGGAGAGTTTCTCCAGTTTTGACAATCGACGGCACTGCGGTGATGCAGGTCGGTGGGCAAGGTGGGAGGGATGCGCGGCGCTGTCGACAATTTTCCCCAGACTGCCGAAGCCACCGCACCCGCGGCTAGGGCTTACCTAAGCGAGGTCCGCCTGCCAGCGGTGTGAGATACAGGTTGCGCGGTGCCGAGATAACCTCCGCCGCAACAGAGGATGACACGGCGCCTGGAGTGACCGGATCGTCGGCCAGGCCGCCGCGTAGAGGAGTGGGGCCGGCCGTTCTCCGTCGGCCACGGTGGGGCTATTCCCGAGAGGATCGGCAAATCTGACGCGGACACGCCGGATCGATTCGCCGCGCGAGGGTATCACCGACAGCAAGTCCTGGCCAGGACTGCCACCAATCCGCAGCAATTCTCATTTTGGGTCATGGCACAGGCGCTGGCGGGCGTCGGGGC
>JALORT010000359.1 GCA_025458755.1 Methylotetracoccus sp. | reverse complement strand
GCCTTGGCGGCCCCCGACAGCAGCAGACCGCCCAACCACTCCTCACCGGCCTCGATGAAATAGCGGGCGAAGTAGCCGAACGGTTTCTTATAACCCAGCGGATGGAAACGCCCCATGGCCTCGTTCCACCGGGCTTGCTCCTCAGCCCCTGCCGCCCATCGCAATCGCACCGGTCCCAATTGCGGCAGCTCACAGCGCACCGGCCGTTGCGGGAGCATCCATGGGCCCGTCGGCGCCCGAACGGCTCTCCTGGCGCCACGGTGACTGTATCGGCTTTGCAGCGCCGGCACGTCGACCTCACCGGCCTCCTCCAGCCAAGCGAGTACCTTCGTCGCAGCACCCATCTTCGGTTGGCCCGCCACCGTCAGCCACCCCAAGTGCTCGCAGACCGTAGCGGTCAGTTCGTGGCGGGACAAACCGGGGAAGCATCGTACAAAACTGCGCACGTAGGCGATCTCCTCCGGGCCGATCCCCAACCCGGCGACTACCCGCACCCCCTGTGGCAAGTTCGGCATCTCAAGCCCATCGCACTGACAAGAACTCAGGCTGCATTCTCGCAGGCTGCTCCGGCCTTGTCTACCCCTATTTGCGAAGAAATTTTTTCACCCTCATCCCCGGCGCCTAGATGGACGAGGGGTTCTATGATCGTGCGTCAGGGCTGCTACGCCCTGTTATACAGCCCACGGGGCACCGGTCTTCGCGAACGAAGCGGGGTTCCCGTTGACGAATGCCCAATCAAACCGCAAGGATCCGCCAGGGGCTGTGAAACCGTAGGCAGGAACAGTGCCGGCAATCCACACGGTCCTCGGAGAGCGGACGATGCGATGTTTTACTTGATGCCGAACCCCTGCCGCGGCAGCACGGAACACCCCATCGTCTCCGGCAAGCCCTGCAGCCACGCCTCATCCATCCCCGCGGGCTCAGTACGCCTTCTCCTCAGTGATGATGCCAGCCGCGGTGTTTACCAGAACCCCAACGGTGCGGATGATAGTGAGGGTAACCACCCCCGAAGGGGACCCCAATGACCAGCGGCGGCAGCCCAATGGTCACTTGCGGCCACCGCGGATAGTAAACGACCGGCGGCGGCGGTAACGGGTAAACCGGCGGTCCGTACACATAGACAGGTGGCGGTGGCGGCGGATACCAGCCGTAGGGGGGCTGACGATGATGCCAGTCATCATCGTCAGCCTGGGCTGCCGGAAGCAACACGGCACAACAGCTGAGACACAAGAACCGTAAACGCCCGACGAGAATTTTGGATACCGATTTCATCATTGCCTCCACTCCTCACCGTCTAACCGCACTCCATGGCAGGTCTGATGAGGTTGATGTGTAACGGATCTTATTTAGTCACACGTTCGCTGAACGGAGGCTGAATGCTGCATGAGGATTGGATGAAGATCCTTCGGTCCTCTTTGTCGCCGGTATGAACCAGGGGCAAGCCCGCTGCCGCAACCCCGGAGCGCGTTTCCTGGTCCGCACGTAGACCGCGGCGCCGGATACCACCATCGCGGTTCCGCCGGCGCACGCTGAACGCTTTGAAGGAGGCCGACTTGCGCAAAGCCGGAGTCCGCCGAGCGCCGGTTCGCGGATCGTCCCCGCGGCAGGACTTCGTGCGATCTCAAATCGGCAGATTCAGGACAGAGACCCGACACAGGCTTGCACACGGCGTGAGGCGTGGCGATCCGCAATCTTGCCTGTTATGCTCACCGTCCCTTATCGGCTCTCTATTCATCGCCTGACGACGCAGATCTCGGCTGGAGACTTCGGATTCACCGTCCGTTGACAGCCTCACAGGGCCGCATGGCCAGGATGCCAGACCGGGGCAGCCAATCCAAGCGACCTGCATGTCGTGAGGTCGCACCAGAAAACCAAGAGTGCCGCGGAGGTACCGCCCGAGTGCATGCATTCTGGAAACATTGGGCCGCCGGTTGGAAGGTCATCGCTCTATGGTCAGCGAGCGGAGCGGTGTCCGGCGCCGGCATCGCAATCATGGAACAAAGCGTCCTGGAACTGGGCCAAGCCTTCGCTGGCGCCGCTACAAATATTGACGACGGCAGCGCTGTTTTCTTCAATCCGGCGGCGATGAGCGCGACCCATGGCGGCCTGTTGACCGGAGCCGGCTACGTCATCGACCCCTCGGTCCGGTTCCATGATCAAGGTTCGCGGTTGAGTCCAGCCTTGGGCGGCGTGCCTCTGGCCGGGAACGACGGCGGCAACGGCGGCGTCACGACCCTCGTACCGAACCTCTATTACGTTCAGCAGCTTTCCGAGCAATTCGTCTTCGGGCTGGGTGTCAACTCGCCTTTCGGGGTGCACAGCGACTACGACCCGGCATGGCAAGGGCGATATCAGGCGATCGAGTCGTTGATCGACACGGTCAACGTGAACCCATCGCTGGCATTCCGCATCAACGACACAGTGAGTTTCGGAGCCGGAATCAATGTGCAGTACTTCCACGCCAAACTGACCAACGCGCTCGACTTCGGCAGCGTATGCCTGCAGGCGCTGGGTCCGTCCGGCTGCGCTCAGGTCGGTTTGCTGCCGCAACAAGCGGACGGCCACTTGAAGGTGGAGGGCGACAGTGTCGGCGTGGGGTACAACCTCGGGTTGCTGTTCTCCCCCGCGTCGACGACTCGGCTCGGTATCAGCTATCGCTCGGGTATCAATCAGAATTTGTCCGGCGACGCTGATTTCAGCGTGCCGGAGCGCGCGCGGTTCTTGTCGCGGGAGGGGCGATTCGTCGACACCAAAGTCCGCTCGCCGGTGCCGCTTCCGGATTCCGTATTGTTTGGTTTTCACCATCAGATCGATGAGGATTGGACCTTGACGGGGAGTGCGTTATGGACCCACTGGAGCCGGATAGAGTCTCTGACGCTCAAGTTTTCCTCCCCGATGGGTGTCTCAAGCCAGCCCCAGGAGTGGCGGGATACGTGGCGAGGTGCCGTCGGCCTGAGTTACCGGCTGACGGTGCCGGCGGTGTTGCGCGCAGGGCTCGCCTACGATCAGAGTCCGATACCGGGCGCGGCGCTCAGATCCCCCCGCATTCCGGACAGCGACCGCATTTGGCTGACCGCAGGCGTGACCTATCAACCGTTCGAGAGCGTCACACTGCACGGCGCCTATGCGCACCTCTTTTTTCAAGACGCGCCCATTCGACATGGGGGCACGACCGGAGACCAGCTCATTGGCACATTCTCTACGCACATCGATATCATCGGGCTGCAGATGGATTGGCGCTTCTGATGGTGCACAATAGCGGCTCGGGGTGTCACTTCCAGGGCCGCGATTCCTCGCGCCGCCGAGCTCCGAGCGACCTTTCGGCATGCATCGCGTCTCGCTTCGTTGCGAAGCGTCGTTTCGAGGGGAACAAGGCGACCGTGCTCAAG
>JALORT010000358.1 GCA_025458755.1 Methylotetracoccus sp. | reverse complement strand
CGGATGAAGCCTTGCTGCGGGCGAAGAAGGCCGGACGGAATCGGGTCCATGCCGCGCCGGAAACGATGCGGTCGGACGGGACATGGCGCCCCACCGCCAGCCCCTTCCCGCCCCAGGCCGCGCGGACTTCCGATCACCCCGGCGCAGGCCGATGACCCATGCGACTTCGAGCAGCGGTGTTCATCCGCTGCTTAAACAGCGCCGTTGCAGCAGCTGATCGACGGCTGGATGGCGTCAAGCCGAAGGAGCGGCAACGGCGCGGAACAAGATCAGAACAGCGGCGACACCCCGAACAGCTTGGCGTGGAAGTGCAGCATCGCCAGATATACGATCGCTGCTGCGGCCAAGCGCTGCCACCCGATCTCGCCGAGTCGCAGTTGGTTGCGGCCTTGGGCGATGGCCAGGAACGGAATGCTGGAGCTGGCCGCCGCGAAGCGGTCCCAGTCTTCACCGAACGCGCGCCGACGCTTCAGATCGATCGAGCGGGTGCCGGCCACACAGAGCACCAGCAGCGATCCGAACAGCACCGAGGCCGCCGCATCCCCGTTGGCGATCAGATGCGTCAGCGCCCACAGCGACAGGCCCCACAGAAACGGATGGCGCGTGATGCGCAGGATCCCGCGGACAGTGTCCGCTTCATGCAGCGCGCTTTCACCGGCGACCGCTGCGGGATTTCGGGTGGTGATTCCGGTCACGACCAGCAGGAAGGAGAGCAGCATGAGTCCCGCCGCGACCGGCTTGAAACCACCGAGTTGTCCCCAGGTCTCGATGTACGGTGCGCCCCGATAAGTGGTGATCAGCCAATAGAGACCAATCAGCGACAACACGGAAAATCCGGCCCGAAAGGCGCGTTCGCCGAATCGGCTGACCAGTGAGTCACGCCACCGGGTGCCGGCGATGCCAAAATGGATGCCGACGAAGAACAGCGCGGCGATAATCAGGTTAAACATCTCTAAGATCTCCGGGTGGCGGTTTACGATCAAGGAAGTCGTGCAATCATCGGCGGCTTAATGGTCGCTGCTCGGCGTCAACATCGCAACGCCGGCGTGGATCATCCTACAACCGCCAGCGCGGCCATGCTGGACGGTCCGGTTACTTTAGCCCGAAACGGCCGGCCAACGACAACGTTCGCTGGTACGCCTCGCGGGTCATCGGCCGGTTCGGCGGCGCGTCGTGGTCAACCGGGTAGTAAGGATACTGCGCCACCAGAGTCAGACACGCGACGTCCCACCATGGTCTCGCTGCGCTTCGCTGTGTCTCCCGCGCCAAGCGTATCCATGCCGCCTTGAAATCGGGAAAATCGCGGGCGGTGTGTCCGCATGAGGCGCGGGCGATCGAGGTCGGCAGCGCCGGAAGGAGTCACCATCAGGCACCTTCGGCTGTGACAGGTAGGGAAATGTACTCCGTCGATGGCCGAGCATCTGTCAGGCTTCGATGCGGATGGAATCCCGCACCAGATTTGAGTACTCTCCGCGTTACCCGCTTTCCCGTGTCGGTCTTCTATCGACACGGCTCGCATACTGGAGGGAGATGAATCGCCATGTCGATGCCCATGTCTCGCGTTGATCTCGTGACTGGACTGCGCCTGTCGGAGCGGCACGGCGCAACCGCGGTCTTCCGGATACTGCTTTGCTGCCTGTCTTGTCTGGGATTGAGCCCGCACGCCTCGGCCGGCACGGACGAATACGCTGCTCTACGCCGGCGAATGGTCGAAACGCAGCTCAAACGGCCTGGGCGCGACATCACCCACGCCGGCGTTCTCAAGGCCATGGCCGAGGTGCCGCGGCACGAGTTCGTGCCTCCGGCACAGCGAAAATACGCGTATGAAGACGGTCCGCTGCCGATCGGCTACGATCAAACCATCTCTCAGCCCTACGTGGTCGCGTTCATGACCGAGAAGCTCGACCCAAAGCCGACGGATAGGGTTCTGGAAATCGGCACCGGCTCGGGCTATCAGGCGGCAGTGCTGTCGCCATTGGTCGCGGAGGTTTACTCCATCGAAATCGTCGAACCGCTGGGGCAGCGCGCACAGGCCGATCTCCAGCGTCTGGGCTACGGCAATGTGCAGGTCAGAATCGGTGACGGCTATCGCGGCTGGCCGGAAGCGGCCCCGTTCGACGCGATCATCGCGACCAGCGCACCGGAACATGTCCCGCCGCCTCTCGTGGACCAGCTCAAGGACGGCGGGCGGCTGGTGATTCCGCTCGGCCCGGCATACGAACAGTATCTTTACGTGTTCAAGAAGCAGGGCGGGAAGCTGGACCGGCAGGCGGTTCTTCCCGTGCGGTTTGTTCCGATGACCGGCGAGGTGTTGCGTGGGAAAGCGCCGTGAGCTGGACGTGAGCACTGTGTCATGCCGGTGACGCGGCGGTTCGGCTTGCCTTCCGCCACGGCGCTGGTGGTGGCCAGCATGGTCGGTTCCGGTGTTTTTACGACCGGGGGATTCTTACTGGAGACCTTGCAATCGCCTTGGCGAGTTCTGCTCGCCTGGTTGGTCGGCGGCGTGATTGCCGGCTGCGGTGCTCTGAGTTACGGGGCGCTGGCGCGGCGGTTCCCGGAGTCTGGCGGGGAATATCTCTTTCTTTCCCGCACCCTGCATCCCGCTGCCGGGAACATCGCTGGGTGGATTTCCCTGTTGGTTGGCTTTTCGGCCCCGCTAGCCGCTGCCGCCTACGGTTTCGGCGAGTATCTCGCGCCCTGGCTGCTCTCGAATACGCCGAGACTGACCGGAACGCTTCTGCTGTGTGTGTTTGCGTTGCTGCATGGCCTTCATGGGTCGCTGGGGGCGTGGGTCCAGAACTTTGCCGTGCTTTTTAAGCTCCTCCTCATCGGCGCTTTTTTTCTGCTGGCATGGCCTCGATTGACCGTCCCTCCGTTCGGGAGCACGGCAGGGAGTGGATTTGATTTGGGTGCGTTCTTTTCATCGCTGATCTGGGTCTCGTTCAGCTATTCCGGCTGGAATGCCGCCGTTTACGTGGCTGGCGAGGTGCGTGAGCCCGAACGGACCCTGCCGCGCGCTCTGTTGCTCGGTACCGGGCTGGTGACCGTGCTTTATCTGGCGATCAATACGGCATTCGTATTTTCCGCCGCGCCCTCGGCATTAGCGGGTAAAGCGGACATCGGACGCGCCGCGGCGCTCGCGTTGGGTGGCCACGGGTGGGCGGACGTCCTGGCCCTGTTGGTGGCGTTTGCGCTTTCGCTCTCGGTTTCCGCGATGATGATGGCCGGTCCCCGCGTGTATGCGCGTATGGCGCAGGACGGCTTTCTGCCCCGCTGGTTCTCAGGCCGCGACAACGGCGCCCTGCGCCGAGCGACGTTCCTGCAATGTGCTCTCGCATTGGGGTTGCTGTGGAGCTCGGGATTCAGGGAGTTGCTCACCTACATCGGCTTT
>JALORT010000357.1 GCA_025458755.1 Methylotetracoccus sp. | reverse complement strand
ATCACTGAAACGCCCGACCGTCGCTATCCCGAGCCGCATGTTCAGCTTGCGGGCGATGCCTTCCGCCAGCCCAAGATTTGCGTTACCCGAGAACACCATAAAGGAGGCGTCGGACATCGTACGCTCCGAAATTTTGCCAATATCGACCGCCATGAGGTGGCTGGGGCGCTAGGACTCGAACCTAGGAATGACGGGATCAAAACCCGTTGCCTTACCACTTGGCTACGCCCCAAGCAATCTGAACAGATTCAGGAAATGGCCGTTTCGAGCGCGTCGAGCAAAGGAGACCGGTTGCAGCCTCGAGCCAGAAAACAGTCCCACTCGGGCCGCAAGAGTTCGACGGCCGTACGCGCTCGATCGGCGTCGTCGAAGGCCGCGAACACGCAAGCACCGGTTCCCGTAAGCCTCGGTTCCTCCGACACTCGGCCCAGAGCAGCCACCGCGTCCTCGATGACCGGATAGCGCTGCGTCACGACCCGAAGGCAATGATTTTCGTGCCGACCAGCAATAAAGCTCTCAATTGTGATCGGTTCATTATTTCTTGTCAAACCTTCACTGTTGAAAATCTGCGCCGTGGAGACTTGGCACGGCGGCATGATCACCACGTACCAAGGCTCGGCCAAGTCCAGCGGCGTCAAGTGCTCCCCCACGCCCTCACCCCAAGCGCTGCGTCCATACAGGAAAATGGGCACGTCTGCCCCCAGACTCAGTCCCAATGCCGACAAGTCTGCCGCAGCGACATGGCAGCCCCAAAGGCGATTCAAGCCTGCCAGAACCGTCGCGGCATCGGAACTTCCGCCACCGAGCCCACCCCCCATCGGGAGTATCTTCTCCACGGTTATGTCCACGCCCTCAGCGCAGCCGGCCCTCTGCTGCAGCAGGTGTGCCGCGCGGACGGTCAGGTCCTGCTGCTCCGGGACTCCCGGCAGGGGATTCATCAATCGTATCTCGCTGTCCTCGCGTACACGAAGAGTGACCCAATCGCAGCGGTCGATGAATTGGAAAACCGTCTGCAGAAGATGGTAGCCATCGGGCCTACGGCCGACAATCCGCAACATCAGGTTGAGTTTTGCCGGCGCAGGCAAGCGCGCGAGCTTACGCCTCATCATGCCTTTCCTCTAACGAACGATCACCCAGTCGTCGACGAACAGCTTCAACTTGAGATCCCGGCCCTGTGCGGCCAATTTCTGCGGAAGGAGATAGTCGCCCGCGGGAACGAAACTCTGAAAATCCAGACGCCAACCGTCCTGACGCAACTGCCGCAACAGCCCGCCCTGATCGTAGGAAGCCTGTCCCGCTATCACGGAGGGTGCCGGGACACCGAGCACCCAGTAGCGCAAACTCGACAGAGGGACGGCAAAACCCAGCTCCTGCTGCAGCAGTGCGGGAACGTTCCGTGAGGACTTGGTATTCCCGCTGCTGTCGCGGATAAAGATCAGATCGTCCTGCAGAATGATCGAGAACGTCCCCTGGCTGAAAGGCCCGGACACCCGCACCCGGTCCTGTTGTCGCTCGTGCTCCCAGAACAAGCTCGCCTGGAACGCATCATCGGGTGTCTGCACCGCGATCCTGCCTTCCAGGCGCCAGTGCGTCAGCGCCGCGAGCTTGACCTGCTTCGCCATTCCGGTGGACGGTGGTGGTGTCACGCCGGCACACGCGCTCAGCAGGATCAGCAGAAACCAAACCGCGGCCGAAGACAACTTCAAGCGAAACGCGGCCATCACCGTACAAAGGCTTCGCGGTATTTCGCCCGGACGCGTCTCAACTGTTCGTGATCGGGCGCGCGCTTCACGGCTTCGCCCCAAATCCGCCGAGCTTCAGCTTTCCGCCCCGACTCCCAGAGCACTTCGCCGAGATGCGCGGCAATCTCAGGATCATCCACCAGTTTGTAGGCACGCTGCAGGTAGTTCAACGCCTCATCGAGACGCCCTCGGCGATACTGCAACCAACCCCAGCTGTCTAAAATGGCGGGATCATCGGGCTTCAGCTTCAGCGCCCGTGCCAGCAAAGCTTCTGCTTCATCGAGACGTTTCCCGCGGTCCGCCAACGTGAATCCCAAAGCATTCAGAGCGTTTGCATCGTCCGGGTGCGCGGCTAGAACTGCCTGCAAGTCCGATTCGAGGATAGCCAGACGGTCTAGCTGCTCCGCCACCAATGCCCGGCTGTACAGCAGCTCTCTCTGCCCCGGCATCTCGCGCAGCGCGTCGGTGAGCAGATCGAATGCAGCGTGAAGATCCTTCTTCTTGACAAGCAGATCCGCTTCCAGCAGGTAGAGCTTCAAGACCTCGTTCGGATAACGCGTTCGCAGGTCATTCAGGCGCATCCGCGCTTCCTCCCATCGCCCCAGCCCGATCAATACCGTGACGGCGTTCACCCGTGCGTCGAACTCATTCGGCCCCGAATCCACCCGATCGAACCAGCCCAGGGCCTCGCGCATGCGCCCCTGGCGCGCATCAATCAACCCTAGATAGAAATAAGCCTGCCCGCGCCATTTCTCATCGCCGGTCAGCCGTTGGAATTCGGCCTTGGCCCGGTCCTCCTTGCCGGATTCGAGCAACACGACAGCCAAGCCCATGCGGGCGTCTGGATTACCCGATTCCTTGCTCAAGATCCGCCTGAACTCACGTTCCGCGCCGGCCAAATCACCGGTCTTGGTCAACAACTGCGCCAGGATGAAACGCAGGTTGCTGTTCTCCGGATCGTCGCGCAGTGCCTTGCGCATCACGTCTCGAGCCGCTGCGGAATCCCCCATCTGCGCCATGACCTGCGCCTGCAACACTTGCACCCGATTCCATCGCGGACGCATCGCCAATGCCTTTTGGGTTTGCTCCAGGGCGAGCGGGTATTCCGCTTTGTTCGTCGCCAACAGCGCATAGGCGAAATGAATTTCAGGCATTTTCGGAAATGCGCGTTCGAGCTGTGCCATTACCTCCAGTGCCTGTTCCTTCTGGAACTCTGCATCGAGCAGCTTGACCAGGTCGATGAGCGTATTCTCCAGGTCGACCCCCCGCACCGTCAGCAACGCTCGGATCTGTGCGACTCCGGTGTCGATGTTTCCCTGCTTCAGGTTCAGGATGGCAGCAATGCGTTTGGGCGAGGGATTTCCGGGGTCGCTTTGACTCCAGACGGTGGCTGCTTCCAGAGCCTTGGGCGCATCCTTGGCAAACAGCGCGATTTGCGTCGCCCGCTCAGCCACTTTAGGGTTCCGGGTCAGTCGCGCGGCTTTCAGATAGTGATCCAACGCGACGTCATATTGCCCGGCCTGCCCGGCCAATTCGCCGCCCAGTATCAGATAAACCGCTTCCGATTCGGGAGCAGGCGGCGCTTTGCGTATTCGATGGTCGGACTCGAATGTTTCGTCGGCGCCCCGCGTTGTTGAAAACAAACCGCTGCAGCC
>JALORT010000356.1 GCA_025458755.1 Methylotetracoccus sp. | reverse complement strand
GAGGCCAAGCGCACGCGACGCGACGCTCGCGTCGGCCAGCAGCAGGCGAAGCTTTACGCCGACTCCCTCGAACAGCAGTTCGGCCGCCGGCCGGCCATCTTCTACTCCAACGGCTATGCGCACTGGCTCTGGGACGACACCCGCTACCCGCCGCCGGGTGTAGGGGTTTTACAAGAAGGCGGAACTGAAGCTCATGATCCAGCCGCGCGAGATGCGCCGGAAAGACGGCGACCGCCAAGCAGATCTAGTTTGTTAACCTGATTGTGAACCATCTGACCGAGTACGGCGTGATAGACGCGACGCTGCTCTACGAGTCAACGTTTACCGATCTCACGCCGCGCGGTCCGGATGGGCTCTTCACATCCAAACAGGTGGACGAGCTGCTGGCGGTGATCGGGCGAGTACATCGAACGGCCGTTGCCGCCTGATAGGGTTGGCGCGCAGCAGGCAGATCAGGCTCGCCGCGGTTGCAGCGTCTTGCGGCGGCGGATTCGCGCTTCCGCGACGCCGCGGGCCTACGGATTGATTCAAGCCATCGCTCGCCGATTTCTCGGAAGCGGAGGGCGCCACCGATACCGCGCTGGAGATCCGCTGCATGGTGCGCCGTGTATGCCCTTGCCGGTTCCCGCTGCGAAGGTCAAGAGCCTGACGCCGTCGTACAATGCAATCAATGATTGCATTGTACGGGCAGTAGAGATGGCGACGAACCTGATCGTTCGGAATGTTGATGAAGAAATCGCATTGGCGCTGAAGCAGTGTGCTGCGGCGCATGGTCGGAGCGCCGAGGCCGAACACCGGGAAATCCTGCGCGAGGCGCTGTTGCAGCACAAGCGGCGCCCGCTGGCGGATGTGCTGGCGAACATGCCCAATGTCGGCGAAGACGCCGACTTCGATTGCCGCAATGCATAGTGACCTGTATGTTCCTGGTCGATACCAACGTCATTCGCAAGGCGCCCAAGTCTGGGGCCGCCTGATGTCACCCCATCCGCAGCACCCGGTGGACAAACAGATAGCGGCGATCGGGCTGCTTTACGGCCTGACCGTGGTCACGCGAAACATCAACGACTTCCGCACGACCGGCGTTGCCTTGTTCAACCCGTTCCGCTGACGACCGGGTTTGGGGACGGGAGCGCAGGAGACTGACCGCGCTTCAGACCCATGAAAATCAACCCACTCCAGATCGAGGAAGCACTGGCGACGCTGCGGCAGGTGTGCCGCATCACTTGAAGACGGCTGGGCGTTGTGCGGTGGGTTACGGCGCGCGGCAGAACCTGGTGAGCCATGCAGGTGGGGTAGGGTACAAGCTACGTCCTTCCACACGAGATTCCTTACAGAGGCGAAGGGCGTAATCAACGGGTGGGCGCAAGGGACCTCAAGGCGTCGGCGATGTCTCTGCTTAACCGATTGAGACACTGGTTCAGCGCCCCGGCCATCATACGGTAATCGGTGGTCGAGGCCGGTTCGCGGTAAGCGCTCTGGCGGCGGACGACAATGTCTTCCCCGCGGGCGACCCACCATTGCGCTATCAGTTCCGCCCGGCCTTGCGGGTTGACGTGGAATTCGAGGATGTCGACGGTCACCCGAAAAGCCGCCTGTTTCGCCAGATTGGAGGTGTTGGCCGGTACCACGTCCGCAGGAACCAATAGGCCCAGATTCTGCGTGAGAACCCGAGTCATATTGTCGTCGAGTCGTTCAGCCCAGCGGTGCAGTTCGCTCAACTGGTAGGCGTTCGTCCCGGTCGCGGTGACGATCTGCGGTCGGTCGACGTACTGAGGTATGCGCACGGGCGCGAGAGCGATGACCGGTTTGTCGGCGGCTGGAGCCGGTCTGGCTGTTGCGGCCCCGCGAATGGGTTCCAGCAGGTAGAAATCGGACGGTGGCGTCTTACCGCCGATGCAGGCCGTCAGTGACAGCAGCAAAGCGGGCAGCAGGGCGACCGAAAGGCGTCGGTTCGAAGACATGGTTATTACTCCCGTCCTATTGGCTTTTCCCGGAAATCACCGCTTCCGGGTGACGCTCGAGATAATCGGTCAGCTCTTTCAGGGAACGCGCCGCACCCTTCAAGGCGATCAGCGTCTCGTTCAAGGTGGATTCCGGCCCGACGGTACCTTCAACCGTCATCACGGCCGCCTGGGCTTTGTTCAGCGCCGTGGTTGCGGCGGCGAGAGTCGTTTCTGCGGCGGTCAGCACCGGCTTCATGTCCTTGTGGACATCGCGCACCATCGCTCTGGAATCCTGTACGAGCGCATTCGTGTCCGTCATGGTCTTATGCGTGTCCTTCAGCAGAGGCTCCAGGTTCCGGTTCAGCGTGCCGATGGTCTTGTCCATTCCTTCGAGCGCCTTGGCCAGGGCCACATTGGACCGCTTGGCTTCCTCCGACCCCACCAGGGCGCGGATGTCTTTAAGGCTGTCGCTGAATTCCTGCACGATCCGGTCCAACGGCAGTTCGCGCACCTTCCTGAACACCTCGTCGGCGGTATTGCGGATCTCATCGACAGTGGTCGGCACGCAGGGTATTTCTATCAGGCCCTGATAATCCAGGCCGGCAAACTGCGGTGCCTTGTCCGGATGGAGGTCGATATCCACATACAGCAGCCCGGTCAAAAGGCTCTGGGTCTCGAGGCGGGCGCGAAATCCGGCATCCACCAGCTTGTCGCGGTTCTTCTTCTGCTGCTCGTAGGTTATGCCGCGCTCGGGAGGTTTTCCGCCCGCGCCCAGAAAGCTCTTGCGGTCGATTTCGATGACGACCGGCTTGTAGACCTTGGCGTGTTCGCGATCGAACTGCAAGGCAATCGATTTCACATCGCCAACCTTCACGCCCTGCATTTTGACCGGTGCTCCGACATCGAGACCGTTGAGCGAGGACTCGAAGAAGATCACGTAGCGGATGATGTCGGTCTCGAACAATTTCCCCCCGCCGAAGATCAGCAGTCCGATGACCAGCAGCGCCAGGGCGCCGACGGTGAAGCCGCCGATGGCTACGGGGTTGATCGGTTTACTCATCGGCCGGACGCCTCCTTCTGAGCAGACGGGTTGACATCGCTTTCGCCTCGGGTCAGAAACTGGATGATTTTGGGATCGGTGGATTCGGCCAGCAGTTTTTTCGGCGAGCCGGTCGCCAGCATGGTCTTGGTCTCGGGATCGAGAAAGACCGAGTTATCGCCGATGGCGAAGATACTGGCCAATTCATGCGTGACGACGACGATCGTCGTGCCCAGCGTGTTCCTGAGGCTGAGGATCAGATCGTCCAGCAGCCGCGCGCTGACCGGATCGAGGCCCGCCGAGGGCTCGTCGAAGAACAGGATCTCCGGATCGAGCGCCATCGCGCGCGCCAACCCGGCTCGCTTCTGCATACCGCCGCTGATTTCGGAAGGATAATAGTCTTCGAATCCGGCCA
>JALORT010000032.1 GCA_025458755.1 Methylotetracoccus sp. | reverse complement strand
CAGGTGCTGGCGATCGACCAGGCTTCCTTTGCCTTACCCTGGCCAGCCAGTGCCTATCGTTTTGAGCTTGCTGAGAATCCCGGCTCGCAATCGTGGGTGGCCGAGACTTGTGATGCAGGTGGTCAGCCGATCATCGTGGGGCTGTGCGTGGCCTGGTTGATCCTGGAAGAGGCTCATATTGCTACGATTGCGGTACATCCAGAGTACCGCGGGAGAGGGATCGGACAAGTCATCTTGAGCGCTGCGCTGCTGGGAGCAATGCGGCGGAGTCAACTCAACCTTGCCACCAGGGTCGACCTTGCTTATGCTGCCGATGCGCAAGCCGCTCGCGCAGGTACCTTGCCGGCGACTTCCGTTAGGTGGCGTAGTCTCCTCCCCGACATTCGATGCCATGAACGAATCAGAGTCCTTATGGCCAAGGTTTGCAGAGAAGGTGCTGCTTCCCGAACCAGACACCTTGGGCGGCTTACCCCTGATGCAAGCGCTGCAGCTCAGGCGCACCATACGCGAGATCAGCGCGGAGGACATGCCGCTGAGCATGATTTCGACCCTCCTCTGGGCGGCCTGCGGCGTCAACCGGCAGGGGGATCAGCGACGGACCGCGCCGACGGCGCGCAATCAGCAGGAAATCGATCTCTACGTCGCGACGGCCCGCGGACTCTATCTCTATGAACCTCAAGGACATACGTTGCGGCTGCAGCTCGCTGCCGACCTTCGTGCGCAGACGGGGCTTCAAGACTTCGTGGCCGACGTGCCGCTGAATTTGATCTATGTCGCCGACCTCGCCCGCATGAGCGAAGTGCAGAGCGAAAACCGGGAGTTCTATGCCGCTGTCGATACCGGCTTCATCAGCGAGAACGTTTATCTTTGTTGCGCGGCGTTCGGGCTTGCCACCGTCGTGCGCGGCTGGATCGATCGGGACGCCTTGGCGCAAACCCTGGGCTTGCACCGCGACCAGCGGATTATCGTCGCTCAATCGGTAGGTTGGCCACAGCAGCACTGCGCATGACGGCGTGAATCACTGCCACCGCACGCTGACCCGGTGCAACGCGTTGTACCGGAGACTCGATGCCGCCCGCGTGCTTTGTTCCAGGTATCGCGGGCAGCTTCCGCTATGCTTTGCGATGCTCGGCGGTCACGCGAATGGTTAAAGCTCGGCACCCTCGACCATCGAGCCGGGTTCTTCGAGAATGGCCCTGACAGGAGATGAAAAGAAAGATGTCGCACCAATTCGCCGCTGTCCTGCTCTGTGCCGTGGCCTCTGCCGCTACAGCGAGTTCGCAGCCCGTGGAGTCTGCCGGGATCGATCCGGGAACCAAGCTGGACCTACAACATGGAAGAGAGGTTTATCGGTCGAGCTGTGCACAGTGCCACGATACCGGACTCGAGGGTGCACCCGCCTTACGCGATCAAAAGGCTTGGGGTCAGCGCTCGTTTCAGTGGTTTTCGGTGCTCCAGGCGCATGCCACGAAGGGTTTCCTGAATATGCCGGCCAAAGGTCAAAAACCGACTCTGACCGACCAGGATATGGCGGATGCCGTCTTCTACATGATGGAGGAACGAAGGCAACCGCAATGAAAACGGCGCAGGAGGCAAACGATCGCTGCGCCGTTGCCCATCTGCCGCGCTTCGTTTGCCCCTCAGCGATTTGCCGGCTCCGCGTTCCGGATTGGGTTCGTGCGCCTATTCCGGGCATCCACAATGTCGCCGATGGTATGTTGCTACCCGCAGCCTCCGGCGGGTGATTCGAAACAACGGATAGACGGGCGCAGTGATGAGCCGTTTCCCGCCGACGCGATGCTCCAGGCGGCGAAATTCGGTCCAAAACCGGATAAACACCGCCGAGACCAGGGCGCTAACCCCCGTTGATCGACACTATTGGAGGTCTTCCGGGCCTCGAGGCATCAACCCGCACTGCGTCAGCACCGCCTGCCAGCCGCGCGTGTGATCTTTGACTGCCCGATCAAAAGACTGCCAAAGACCCTCCGCGGTTTCCGGGCTCAACCAACGGTCGTAAAACGCAAGAAACGCGACCGGAGGTTCCACCGTCTCTGCCCGGCGCAATTCATGAAGTAAGCCGAGGAATGGCGCGCCGTGCCGATGCAGCATGGCGATATAAGGCTGGACCTCCCCGGCATAAAATTTCACGAACACGTTGTGGAGATATTCGCCGCGGGTGGTTTTACGTCCCATCGGGCAGAGTTGTCCAGCGTCGGCGGTCTGCCGCAAGATCTCGGTCGCCCGGACCAGGTGATGGCGGCTAAGGTGCAGCCCCTGCAGGAGCTTGCCGGCGACTTTAGCCCGCTGCAGTTCGAAATACCGTTCTTCCAGCGTGGCGAGGCTCAGGTCCCTCGGCCCGTCGCGCAGCCGATTTCCCAAACGCGTCAACGTCGCCAAGGCCGCTTCGATCTCTGCCAGCGACAGCGCTTCGTTACGCTGCAAGGGCGGCGTGCCGGTGCTCAACAGGATGTGAAATTCCGGGCTGGCGAAGGTCGCGTTCCAAAAAGCCCGCGGCAGCGCGATCTCCTTGGCGCGCCGGATCGCGGCCAGCTCGTCAAGAAAACCCCGGTCATCCGGCCTGCTTTGCCGCACATCGCGTTCACAGGTGCTGATCTGGTCGTAGAAGCGCATTTCGTACAGCAATCGGCCGCTGGCCGCTTGGACTCGCCCCAACGAACTATTGCGTTCGCCCACTTCCTGCAGCAACCTGCATTCACCGAGCGCCAGATAGGAGAGCACACCGACCCGGACCTCCTCCTCGGGCAGGACCAGATCCCGCGTCCGTGGGTACGGAGGCAGTCCCTCCATCGTCTCGGTCGTGGCGGGTTGGAAACCGGTGACGTTGCCGACCCGCTCGATGTAGTTGCGAAACATCGCTTCGGGAGCATCGCCTCCGCCGCAGCCGGTGAGGAAGCCGAGGCAGAACAGTGAGACAATCCGCCGAAACGAAGGTCGGAGCACCGATTTCATGAAATCACAGACAGCGGCACCCGAGGAAGGTTTATCGCGTTTCGAAATTGGCGCGGTTTGGGAAGCGGCCGGATGAACGTTCCCGACGAACCGGTGCTGGGAACGGATACCTCATCATCCCAGGAGCCGATCGGGGAGGAGCAGGACGTCGCCGGCAACATCAGCCGCCTGCTGGGGTCGCAGCCTTTTGGCGTGCTGTGTACTCAAGGCTGGGGACAGCCTTACGGAGCCGTGGTCGCGTTCGCCTACGACTCCGGGCTCTCGGCACTCGCGTTCTGTACGCCGACCGCCACCCGCAAATTCCGTCTGCTCGAGGAATCCTCTCGGGTTGCGCTGGTGATCGACAGCCGCAGCCTCCACCCCGATGACATGATGAAAGTCGAAGCGGTAACGGTCACGGGTAATGCGCTGCGACTCGCCGAATCCGAAGCGCGCCGCGAGTGGGCTCAGCGCATCGTTCAGCGACACGGTTATCTCCGCCAGTTCCTGCAGGCACCATCGACCGCATTGTTCCGCATCGACGCCTTCCGCTATTTTTACGTCAGCCGTTTCCAGGAGGTGACCCAATGGGTACCGCCCCGGAGTGGCTGATCGACTTGTCGGTGACGCCTCCTCCGGCTGCACGCCTGGTCGGGGGCAAGGCGGCCAACCTCTCGCGCT
Source organism: Methylotetracoccus sp. (assembly GCA_025458755.1). Taxonomy (GTDB): domain Bacteria; phylum Pseudomonadota; class Gammaproteobacteria; order Methylococcales; family Methylococcaceae; genus Methylotetracoccus. The sequence goes on along the minus strand of JALORT010000032.1, from coordinate 6,740 downwards.
TGGGCCGCGCCGGATTCAACGTTGCACCCGGCTTCTGTTTCACGGTGGAGGCCTACGAGCGTTTCGTGCGGGAAGCGAAGCTCGATGAACTGCTTCGGATGGAACTGCAGCGAAAACCGCTGGAGGCGATGCGGTGGGAGGAGTTGTGGGACACCGCGCTGCGGATTCGCTCCGCGTTCGTCGGCTGTTCTTTTCCGATCACGCTGAGCGAAACGGTCGAACACGCGTTGAACCGATATGCGGCACCCGCGGGTTGGGCGGTCAGATCTTCGGCCCCGGGCGAAGATTCGCATGCCGCCTCGTTCGCCGGACTCCACGAATCGGTGCTGCCCGTTCATGGAACCGCGGCAGTGCTCAATGGCATCCGCACGGTTTGGGCATCTCTATGGTCCGACGCCGCGCTGCTGTACCGGCGGGAACTCGGCCTGGACCCTGGGGAGAGCCGAATGGCCGTGCTGTTGCAGCCGGTCATCGACGGGCGCCCCTCCGGCGTCGCGTTCGGTTGCGATCCGCGGACTGGCGATGCCGGCCGGATCATCGTCGAGGCGGTCCCTGGACGCTGCGCCGACTTAGTGGACGGCGCGGTCGACCCGGATCATTGGACGCTCGACAAACGTACCGGGGCCACGCTATCCCAGCGCTCCGGCAACCGCAACAGCGAGGGTGCGGCGGGCGCGCTACTGTTGTCCCCGGCTCAGCTCGACGCCATCCGGAGCGCTCTGAGCGAAGTGGAGGCGCGGTTCGGCTGGATACCGGACGTCGAGTGGACTTGGCACCAAGACGCACTGCTGCTGTTGCAGGCACGGCCGGTCACGATGCCGCCGTCTGACCCCGCGGATCAGCGGCCCTGGTATCGCTCGCTGAAGCCATCACCGGCGAGACTGAAACGACTCGCCCGTCGCGTCACCGAACAGTTGATTCCCGAACTGGCGGCCGAATGCGACCGTCTGGCGGCAGAATCTCTCGATCGTTACCCGAATACGGAACTCGCCCATGCCATCCGTGCACGGCGTGCGGCCGTCGATCGCTGGAAAGACGTCTACCGGCAGGATTTCATTCCGTTCGCCCACGGCGTCCGCCAGTTCGGCGTTTATTACAACGACCTCGTCCGACCGGACGATCCATTCGCCTTCGTGATTCTGCTCGGTGGTGAGAACTTCCTCGCACGGCAACGCGATGATGCCCTGTGCGGACTGGCCCGCCGGGTGGCTGAGAGAGGGGCGCTGGCCGATGCTCTCGACCAACTGCTGAGAGATCCGGGCAGCATCGATCGCGAATCGTTCACGCAACGCATTGGGAGATTGCCCGGCGGGCCGGCATTCCTCGATGCCTTCGATGAGCTATGTCGGGAACACTTCGATATCGCCCACGAGGGTGTGCGCCTTGCCGAACGGCCGGAAGCAATTCTGCACACCATTTTGGAACGCGCCCGCATGCCGCGAGCCCGATCCCTGGCGACCGAAGTAGCGGATCGGGAACGCTATTTCCTGGACGCCGCCGGACCCGCGAGGCGCGAGGAGGCACGGGCCTTGTTGGACCTCGCCCGTCTGAGCTGGCGGCTGCGCGACGATGATAATATCCTGATAGGCCGGCTGGAAAGCCAGTGGATTCGCGCGGTCGAAGCCGGCGCCGAACGACTGCGTCGGAAGGAGCGACTCACCGGGACATTCGCGTTCAGCGCGGAACTCGCCGACCGGGTCGCGGATGCGTTGCAGGACCCAAGCCTCGCCGTGAACGTCCCGCCGACCGTGGCACCGCCTGCCGACCCAGGCCATCGGGCCACCACGGCCCGTCAGCTCGTTGGACAGCCGGCAGCGCCGGGTCTTGCCGCTGCCGCGGCCCGCCGCATCCGCGACAGCGCGGACTTGTTGCAATTCCAAGCCGGAGAAGTGCTCGTCTGCGATGCCGTGCAGCCGACTATGACCCACTTGGTACCGCTGGCCGCCGCCATCGTCGAACGCCGCGGCGGCATGCTGATCCATGGCGCGATCATCGCGCGCGAACTCGGCATTCCCTGCGTCAACGGCGTCGACCGCGCCATGCAGCAGATCCGGGATGGCGACTGGGTCACCGTCGACGGCTATCTCGGCATCGTAACGCTGGGTCATGCCGAATTCGACCTCGAAGTGGGCCGGCCGGCCCGTAGGCAAGATGGCTGAACCCGCGGGCGGCCTCACCGCCGGCGTTGAAGCCCAAGCCGCGTTTCGATGTACGCTGTCTCGGTTCCGAGGCGACCGCGGATCTCCACGCCGGCTCTTGCACTTGTCGGGACGATTCGAGTTCAATCATGCAGGGCGTCCGGCGAGGCTGCGGGAACCGTCCTCCCTTCGTTCCCAACCGTCTCCAGACTTAGGGGTGCTCCGATGAAGCTAGCTTGGCTACCGCAGTGGGTCCTGCTCCCGCGCTCAGCGGCAGCGTTCCTCTTATTTGGCCCGAGCTGCCGGCGGGGAGCCGGCATTCGAAGACAGCGCGCTTGGCAGGCCGCGGCCGTGCTGTTGCTGCATGCGGTCACGGCAGCTGCAGTGGAGATCCCCGTGCCCAAGCAGCTGAAAACTCAGGCAGCCGTCGGCCCAGAGACCATGAGGGTGTTCGAACCTCACGAATCGATGGGCGAACGCCGGGTGTCGGTCGACTACCGCGGATTCCCGATGAATGCCTTGCTGGATCACTGGTTCGGCCGGGATTGGCGGGAACATGACGCCGAGCTCATTTTTCAGGCACTGGATGGCTACCGCTCGGTCATCGCCGGTTCACGGCTGCAGCGCTACCGCGCTCTGCTGGCCTTCGAGCGCGCGGATGGGCACGACTTCGTCGTCGACAATCCCGCTCAGCGTCAGACCCGAGTTCCGCTGGGACCCTATTATTTGATTTGGGACAATACCTTAGACTCGGAACTGCAAGCACTGGGAACACTCGGCTGGCCCTATCAAGTCTCCCGTATCGAGCTGACGCGCCGTGCGGACGACCGCACACTGATACCGCCGGGGGCCTCCGACGAAGTCAAAGCAGGGTTCATGGACGCGAAAGACCACTGCCTCACCTGCCACCGCATTCGCGGGGTGGGCGGTGCCAAGTATCCGATTGTTCTCGAGCGGGCAGTATGCAGCTGGACTGACGAGCGGCTGAGAGCATTCATCGACAATCCGCGGCAACTGCGCCCGGGCACTTCGATGCCGGCGATCGACGGCAGTGCCGACCCGGCGTCGCGTCAGAAGACGATCGAACGTATCGTCGCTTATCTGAACGCGGTCAAGGCTGCTGATGCCGCTTGCTCCGAAGGCTCTTCCGGGCATTGAGACCTCCGGCAAACCCGCCAAACTTGGCAACGAATCGATGCAGCGGCTCTGTGAACAGGCGCGGGCTCCGGACGACCCGCCGGTGCGTGTTGACGACCGGGTTGCCGGCGGGTTGCCACCTCGAATCCGAATTCCGCAAGCGACAGGCACGCCGAACAAGCCGCCCGTCGTGAGCAGGCACGGGGCGGCATTCCGGAATAGGCACGGTCGGCAACGGTGCCGCGTATGAACGTCGTGTTTAACAGATCGCCTCTTGCTCGATCGCCGCCGAGATGAAATGATGCCAGGTGGATTCAAGCAACGCGGGCAACCAGAGATTTTTATGCAACAACTCACTCCGCAGAGCCGGCAAGCCGTCGAGAACATGGCTCAGCGCCACGGGTTCAGTGTCGACGCCGTTCTGTCGATGCTCCAAGCCGTGATCAACGGCAACGGCACCATGGCGCAGTTCAACCATCCGGAATTCGGAGGGTCGGGCCAGTGGATGCAAGGGGGAATGACTATGGTCGGCGACATGTTCAACAATGCGTTGAAATCACGTGTCGACGGTTTGTGCACAGAGTTGTCTGGACTGCTGGCGTCCCAGCCGGTGTTCGTGCCACCGCCGAGCCCGTCACCGGCCCAAGGCGGCTCGGGTGGAGCAAGTCTTTTCGTCCCGAATGCGGGTTCGGGTTCCTGGTGGCCCTCCGAATTGGGAACCCCCTCCAGCACCGGCAGCCAAAACGACATTCGTTACGCGGTCTTCCCCGCCGCACGGCGGCTGGTGATCGAAATCCGCGGGCACATTACCGTCTATGACACCATGGATCACCAGATCGGAGGCGTGTCCCAGCAGCAGGGTGGCGGTGCGTCTCTGACCTTCACCAGTCAGTACGGGCTGGTACATCTTACCGACCTCCCAGTGGTCTCAGTGAACGGCAGCGCCCCGGTCGACGAGAGACGTGCGACATCGTCGGCAACCGTCACCTCGACCGCCGACGAAGTCAGTATCTTTACGCAAATCGAGAAATTGGCCGATCTGCAGCATAAGGGCATCCTGTCGGAACAGGAATTCGCCGCCAAGAAGGCCGAATTGTTGCAGCGGCTGTGAAGGCTTCGCATCATCACCCCATCCGCCCGCCGATCGGGACTGACCTCGCAGCCGCGTAGCAACCCTACCGATGGGTGGTACCGGGCGCACGGTCGTCGTCACGGAAAGCCGAAATGGCACACCCCCATCCTGGCCGCCGGGCGTGACGAGTCTCCGCTATGACTTACTCCCTCTATATCAGCACAACCGAAGCCGGAACCGGTAAGGCGCTGATCGCGCTCGGTGTCATTGATTTCGCGTTGAGGCGCATCAAGCGCGTCGGTTTCTTCCGGCCGGTCGCGGAAAGTGATCCGGATGCCGCGAAAGACGACGACATTGAGTTGATTCTGAACCATTTCGGCTTGCAACAGAGTTATGAAGCGTCGTTCGGCGTTTCCTCCAAAGAGGCCTTGCAGCTGCTGCGGGACCATCGGCCGGACGAGATCATTGAGCGCATCATTGCCAAATACAAGGCGCTCGAGGAGAACTGTGAATTCCTGGTGGCCGAGGGCACCGACTACCTGGTCGAATCCACCAGCGCCTTCGAGTTCAATTTCAATCGCGAGATTGCGAAGAATCTCGGCTGCCCCGTGCTCGTCGTCGGCAACGCGAAAGGGCGGTCTGCCGAGGAGGCGGTCAACCCGGTGCGGATTGCGATCGACTCCTATCGGTTTCGTGGCTGCGAGATCTTCGGTGCGGTGCTGAACAAGGCGGAAGCGTCGGAATCAGCAGCGCTGGCGGCGAGCCTCCAGAAACTTTACGGCGACAAGAACTGGTTGCTCGGCGTCATCCCGGCAGACCGGTCGCTGAGCAGCCCACGGGTCGCGGAAATAGCGGAACAACTCGGCGCCCAGGTGCTGTACGGTGAAAAGCGGCTCGACAGCCTGGTGTTCGACTATCTGGTGGCGGCGATGCAGTCGCAACATGCATTGGAATGGCTGCGCGAAAATCACCTGGTGATCACCCCCGGAGACCGAGCGGACGTGATCCTGGCCGTCATGCAGGCCGATCAGTCGTCCAAGTACCCCGAACTGGCAGGGCTGCTGCTGTCGACCGGTTTCGCCCCGGAATCGTCCGTGGCCAAGCTGATCGACGGATTAGCGGACCCGCTGCCGGTGCTGTCGGTCAGAACGGATACATTCACAACCGCATCGCGGATGCGCACCATCCGCGCACACCTGCGGGCAGGTGATGCCGACAAAATCGACCGGTCGATCGAGCTGTTCGATCGTCAGATGGATCTCGATGCATTGGGACGACGGATCCGCTCGGTTCGGACTCCGGGCATGACACCCAAGATGTTCACCTACGAACTGTTGAAACGGGCGCGATCCAGTCAGCGACACATCGTGCTACCCGAGGGCGAAGATCCCAGGATCCTGAAAGCCACTGCGGTATTGCTGAATAAGGGTGCCGCGAATCTCACCCTGCTGGGCCAGCGGGAGAAGATTGCGGCCGTCGTCAAGCACCAGCGGATTGGCCTGGATCTCGACCGGGTCGATATCATCGATCCCGCACAAAGCGATCGGCTGGAAACCTACGCAGCAACCTTCTTGCAGCTGCGGCGACACAAGGGCGTCACACCGGAAACCGCTCACGACTGTCTGCTCGATGTTTCTTACTTCGGCACCATGATGGTCTACAAAGGGGACGCCGACGGCATGGTCTCCGGCGCGGCGCATACGACTCAGCACACGATGCGGCCGGCGCTGCAGTTCATCAAGGCAAGACCTGGTTTCTCGATCATTTCGTCGGTGTTCTTCATGTGTCTGGAGGATGGGGTCCGCGTGTACGGCGACTGTGCGGTCAATCCCGATCCCAGCGCCGAGCAGCTGGCGGAAATTGCCATCGCTTCGGCGGACACCGCGCAGACCTTCGGAATCGAACCGAAAGTCGCCCTACTGTCGTATTCCTCCGGGACATCCGGAGTCGGCGCGGACGTGGACAAAGTGAGGACGGCGACACAGATCGCCCGGATGCGCCGTCCGGACCTGAAGCTCGAAGGTCCGATCCAATACGACGCCGCGGTCGACCCCGAAGTCGCCGCGCAGAAGATGCCGGGCTCCGAGGTGGCAGGGCAAGCCACGGTTTTCGTCTTTCCCGACCTCAACACCGGGAACAACACCTACAAGGCTGTCCAGCGGGAAACTGGCGCGATCGCCATCGGCCCGATCATGCAGGGTTTGAAGCGGCCGGTCAACGATCTCAGCCGCGGCTGCACCGTAGAGGACATCGTCAACACGGTCGTGATTACCGCAATTCAAGCCGCTAACGCCGCCAGCGATCGTGTCGACGCAGAGCACTGAACGGGATCGCATCAACGGGCACTGGGGTTTCGTTATCTGTCCCGACGGGTCAAATTTTCGCTTACCGCC
>JALORT010000355.1 GCA_025458755.1 Methylotetracoccus sp. | reverse complement strand
ATTCGGCGAAGCGACAAGAAGCGCGACAATGGCGGCGACGGGCGGCATACGGATCATAGCGAAGCTCCGGCTTGAACTTCGTAACATTATAACATCTCGGACCCGTGCCGCAACCCGGGCTCCAGCGCCGATGCGGACGCAGGCCCTCAATGTGGAATCGGGGCTGCTATGACGTCATCCGACGGCGGCAACACAGCGGTCTGTCGCACGTCCGCGGGAACGGTGATACCGGGGTGAAACTTCCGAGCCGGTGCTCGGCGACGGTCGATGAGGCCTGTCCTTACGATGCGGCACACGCCGCGCACAGGCCGTGGACTTCCAACGCTTTGTGACGGGGGGCAAACTTCGCCGCCCCGATCTCCCCGGCGATGGCTTCCATGACACCGATCGCGGGCCGCTCCTCGACGCGGTGGCAGCGATCGCAAATTAAAAGGAACAACTCATGCTCGTGTTCCACATCGCTGCATCCGATGAAGGCGTTGAGACTCTCCACGCGGTGGATCAGACCCTGTTCCCGAAGGAAATCCAGCGCCCGGTAAACGGTGGTCGGTTTGGCGCTGGGATCGTACGCCTTCAACTGTTCCAGCAAATCGTAGGCCTTGACCGCCTCATGGCTGCGCCAAATCAGCGCCAGCACTCGGCGCCGAGCCGGAGTGAAGCGCACACCTCGCTTGAGGCAGACTTTCTCCGCGGCACGGAGCGCCCTGTCGATGCAATCGCGGTGGTCATGCCGGTCCGGACCAGCCTTCATGCTTGATCTCCCTGGATTGTTTGCATCGCCAGAGCTGTCCGGGGGCCGTGGTGAAGAGGGTGTAGCGCTCACGGTAGATTATGTGGTTGATGCGTTGGAAAACTTGACCCCTTGCACAGCCCGATGCATAGTGAGCCGTGAACGCCAATGTTCAACGTGATGAGGCTCGTCGGCGCCAGCCGGAGTGCCGGAACGTTCCGAGATTGACTCCCGTGCACGGAATTTTACTGAAGTGTGCAGCCGATCCCAAGCCGGCTTGCTGCGGCGCGATTGGGGCTGTATCGCGTTGCTCGAGGCGACAGTGAGATACCCGGCACTGCAAGCCCGAAAGTGGCGCACTACGTGCGGCGGCGATGCAAACACCGCGTGTGGAGATCGAACACCTGTAGTAGGTTTGGAGACGCGGTGTCGCCGGCATGCCCTCCTCTCCGTTACAGGCGACGACGCTTTGAATCAGACCACCGAGGCAATAAGTCATGAGTACATGCAAGACACACGCAGATCACCATCACCGACACGGGGCTGACTGCGGGCATACCGCGATCAAACACGGCGGCCATATTGACTACCTCCATGACGGACATCTGCATCATCCCCATCTGATCGGCGGCCAGGTCGCCCACTACGACGAACACCGGATCGAGGTCGAATCCAGTCATCCCGACGGCTGCGTCGGGACCACGCAAGACTGCACCGCAACGGGCCATGTTCATGGTCCCGGCTGCGGGCATGAAGCGGTGCCGCACGGCGATCATGTGGACTACCTCGTCAATGGTGTGCTGCATCACCCTCACGGCGATCATTGCGACGGACACGGCAGAGTCGAACTGCTGACCAGCTGACCAGCGGTACCGCCTTCGCATCTGCGGTGGCCAGCAAGCTGGCCACCCAGACGCCGGGGTCGGCGCTCGATAATCTTGGCGGGATACTCACGCTTCCTGCGGAAGATAAAGCACCGAAGCCAAGGTACCCTGTGCAGAAGGGCTGGGCAACCGGCGCCGGATCCGGCAGACGCGTCGTTTCGATCATGGGGTGGCCGAAGCGGGTCCGCCCCTTGTCGCGCTGATCGGCAAGGTCGCCGAGGATCCGGATCAGATCGCCGTGCACGGTGCAGCAGAGGCACCCGTCGTTCCTCTCGACGAACGGCTCCTGACCTCGTAACAGCAACTCGTTGTCGATGTCGGCTTCGCCGGCTTCACTACCACAACGGCGATACGCCCCCGCGCTGCTCCATCAGGATGCAGTGGGGCAGTATCTCCTCGCCCGCATCCGGGGACCCGGCCAGACTCACTGATGACGGGGGCTTCAGGAACCGTGGCGGCGGTCGGCATACGTGAACCTCGCTGCGCAATGGAACCGCGAACGGAAGACGGAAACGCCGGACGCGGCCGGCACCGCGCGGGCCCGATGGACTGGGCGTTTGTGCATCTGTCGGCGTGTGCGCGGCACGCACGATTGGGGTCCGTTGAAGCCACCAGCGTTGCGTGCCCTCCGCCGCGAACGGTTTCTTTCAGAGACGCTCAGTGCAGCATGCGCGGCACGGATGCGGGCAGGCCGGCGCCAAAGGCTGCGACGACCGCCCGTGCCAGTTCATCCAGCGCGCCGACACCGATGAACACCAATTGGCCTCTGGGCGCGTCGGCTTGCGGTGCCGCCACCGGGACCGGTGCATAGAGACGCCCGGCGGCCGCCTGGATCACGACCTGAGAGCCGCCTTCCGCGAGTTGCACGATGCCCTTCAGCCGCACCAGACGATCCGCGTGGTGCTGGAGCAGTTCCGCCAGGAGAGGCTCCACCGCTACCCAGTCGACCGGAACGTCGAGCCGTAGCGTGAAACTACGGAACCCATGTTCGACATCTCTCGGGGGAGTCCGGCGGAGAGGGGAATCCTTTGCGCTCAAGGCGAGCAGTGTTTCGAATCCCATCGCATCCGCAGGCGATGCCAGCCGCGGTGTGGCGGGGGCGAGCCGGGCCAAGTTCGCCTCGAGACGTTCGCCCGCAACCGGCGAGACCAAATCACCGTGCGTAATCATCAGCACATCGGATAGCGCGATCTGTGCCACGGCTTCAGGAAAGCGCTCGATCTGGTCGGCGCCGTCGGCGGCCGACACTGTCGTGACAACGGCCTCCAACCGGAAGCGCTGCGCAAGCCACCGGTCGCACAGCAGGATGTCGAGCACGGGGCCGGGGCTTGCGACACCGCTGGTCTCGATCACGACCCGATCGAATGGGCGCCGCTCCCGCCAAGCCATCCAGAGGTTTCTGAGCAGCGGCGCCATCGCGTTGCGAACCTGGCAGCAGAGACAGCCGCCGGACAGCACCGCCAACGGTGCGCCGGCCTGCTCGAGGAGTTTCTGATCGATGGGCACCGCGCCGAACTCGTTGACGATCACCGCCGAACGGGGTTGGCGCCGCAGCAGCCGATTCACCAGCGTGGTTTTCCCGCTGCCGAGGAAGCCGGTCACGATCAGCACCGGCAGGACCGGAGGTGCCTGGCCACTCATGCGCCGCCACTCGCCATACCGGCCGCGCGCGACATGGCCGACGGCATAGCGCAGGACCTTCGGACGCCGGGCCCGCCCCGGTGGACGGCGCGCTCAGATCGCATTGACGCGCTCCAGGCGTTCGCGGGCCGCCTGAACCTCGAGACAG
>JALORT010000354.1 GCA_025458755.1 Methylotetracoccus sp. | reverse complement strand
ACACCGGCAACCCCAAATGGGTGCTGCCCCCTTAGCCGGGAGACACACCACCCACCAGTCGGGTCCCGTAAGCCAGACACTGTTCGGAGTGAAAGCTCGCCTGTTTGCCGGTGAACCCCTGACAAATCAGCCGCGTCTCTTGATCAACCAGAATGCTCATGCCGCTGCGGCCTCCACCGCCTTCTTCGCTGCCTCGTCAAGGTCGGCGGCGGAAATGATCGCCAAGCCTGACTGGGCCAACATCGCCCGTCCCGCCTCGGCGTTGGTCCCCTCCAACCGAACGATGACCGGTACCTTCACATGGACCTGCTGCACGGCCGCGATCACGCCCTCGGCGATCAGGTCGCAACGCACGATACCGCCGAAAATGTTCACCAGTACCGCCTTGATGCCATGATCCGCGAGAATCAGCTTGAACGCCTCGGCAACCCGGTCGGCCGTCGTCCCGCCACCGACATCCAGGAAATTCGCCGGCATCCCGCCGTGCAGACGCACCATGTCCATGGTCGCCATGGCCAGGCCGGCACCGTTGACCATACAGCCAATGTTGCCGTCCAGCGTCACGTAGCTGAGCCCATGTTCATGAGCGGCCGACTCGGTGGCGTCCTCCTGGCCGATATCCCGCAACGCCATCAGTTCCGGATGCGCGTATAGCGCGTTATCGTCGATATTCAGCTTGGCATCCAGCGCCAACAGTGTGCCGCTGCCGGTCACGATCAGCGGATTGATCTCGACCTGACTCAGGTCCTTTTCCAGCAGCAGACGGTACATGGCCTGCATGATGGCGACCAGAGCAGTGATCTGCTCGCCCTCCAAGGCCATCGCGAAACCCAGATTGCGTCCAAGGTACGCCTGAAAACCCGCGGCCGGATCGACACTGCAGGTCAAAATGGCGTCCGGCTTGTCCGCCGCCACCTCTTCGATGTCCATTCCGCCTTCCGCCGAGGCCATGAAGACGACACGGGCGGTGGCGCGGTCCACCAAGGCGCTGAGATAAAGCTCTCGACGAATCGCGGAAGGCTCCTCGATCAGCACCGCGGAAACTGGCAAACCCGCTGGACCCGTCTGATGCGTGACCAGCTTCGAACCGAGCAACGCGCGGCTGGCCTCTTCCACCGCATCAAGGCTGTCCACCACCCTGATGCCCCCGGCTTTGCCGCGTCCGCCCGTGTGTGCCTGCGCTTTCACCACCCAGCGTGTGCCGCCCAGCGTCTCTGCGGCTTCCCTTGCCGCAGACTGGGAAAAAGCCACGTGTCCACGCGGCACGCCGATCCCGTATTCGGAGAACAGCGTTTTGGCTTGATATTCGTGCAGGTTCATGGGTTTCTTTGGAGCGGGGTTCCAATCGGGTTTGGGTAGGTGAGGTGCACCCCTCGTTTGAACGAGAGAGCGGCGCGGATGTTCTAGACTTTCCAACGACACGTATTCTAGCGGACTCAGACCAAAACTTCATCGCCGCCAACCAACGGACCAAGCCGGTCAGGTTTGGCGCTCCGGCCGCCACATAGGGTGCCCCACGATTCTCATGGAATACAGCCTCTTCGAGCCCACCATCCGGGACGGATCGCCGAGCGGAGCACCTGACGACCTGCACGGGGACACGGGTTACCTGCGTCCCTGCCCGTTCTCCCCCAATTATCAGGTACCGCTCCCGCAAGCCTGGAAATCCATGGCGCTGTTCGTCCTCTACCGCATCGGGCTGGGGATCTTCCTCGTCGTACCGATCTGGATCGGTAAGGCGAACGTACTCTGGTCGATTCATGACTCCCTGCTGTTCCTGGCCGTCGCCCTCGCCTACCTGCTTTCCGCCTTGTTCGGGATACCTTTGCTGCTGCAGCGCAGGCCGCGTTTCGGCACCCAGGTCCAGATTCAAGTGCTTGCCGACATCGTATTGATCTCCGCGCTGATGAAAGCCTCGGGTGGCGTCGCCAGCGGGCTCGGCATCCTGTTGGCCTGCAGTGTGGCCTCCGGCGGCATTCTCGCCGGCGGACGGTGCGCGCTCGGCTTCGCCGCGGCCGCCAGTCTAGCCGTGTTGACCCAGGAACTGCTGCTGGTTTTCGGTGCGTTGCCTTCTCCGGTCTCGTCGACCTCGGCGGGTCTGCTCGGAGCCGCTTTCTTCGCGATCTCTCTGCTGGCTATCGCATTGTCGCGCCGAGCGGAGCAAAGCCAAATTCTCGCTGCACGCCACCGCCATGATCTGGTTAACCTGAAGTCCCTGAACACCTTCATCGTCAATCATCTGCAATCCGGCATCATCGTACTGGACGAAAACAAGCGGGTTCGCATGGCGAACCCGGCCGCCCAGCGCCTACTTGTGCTCACCGGCCGCTTCAGCAGTTTGGAACAAACCGGACCGGCGTTTCGGCGTGCCTACCTGGATTGGCTTGACGGCGGGCCGGAGACGGTCGGGATCGGGGCCTCGGCCGATGGCCATTCAGTGCAGGTACGTTTCGCGCGTCTGCCGCAGACGGACAACACATTGAGCATGGTGATCCTGGAGGACAATGCGCTGCATCAAAGGCGCGTGCAGCAGAGCAAGCTCAAGTCTCTGAGCCAACTGACGGCGAGCATCGCGCATGAGATCAGGAACCCGCTGAGTGCCATCCACCAAGCCGCCCAACTACTGAACGAGACACCGTGTCTCGCCGCAGAGGACGGCCATTTGATACGCATCATTCTGAAGCACGCGCGGCGGGTCAACGAGGTCATCGAAAACATCACCCAGATGGCGCGCCGCCGCGCGTCCCAACGGGAATGTATCGTGCTGGGGCCATGGCTCCATGGTTTTCTGGCCGACTTCGCGGACGAGCATCGGCTGACCCCGTGCCCCTTCACGGTGAAGGGCAGCGACCAGAACCTGAAGGCGTTAGTGGACCCGAGTCAACTGAAGCAGATTCTCGAGAATCTGTGCTCCAACGCGCTCCGCTACGGCCAGCCCGACCGGTTCGCACCGCAAATCGAACTTCACAGAGATGCACGCGACCGCCGACCGTGCATCGATGTGATCGATCACGGCAGCGGTATCGATTCGGCCATCGCCGATCAGATCTTCGAACCGTTCTTTACCACGTCACACTCCGGCACCGGACTCGGGCTTTACATCGCGCGGGAACTGGCCGAACTGAACCAGGCGCGGTTGGAATACCGTCCGCGGGCGACCGGAAACAGCTTCCGGGTCTCGCTCGCCGACGGTCATGCAGGAGCCGTGGAACTATGAGCCATCCCGTCGTCCTGGTCATTGACGATGAGCCGGACATCCGCGAACTGCTGGCGATCACCCTGCGGCGCATGGGTATCCACGTTCTGGCCGCGGAAAACTTGGTACAGGCGCGATCACTGCTGCTCGAGACGACGATCCATCTGGTCCTGACCGACATGAGGCTCCCCGACGGAGACGGTCTCGATCTGGT
>JALORT010000353.1 GCA_025458755.1 Methylotetracoccus sp. | reverse complement strand
CGACTATATCTGGCGGCCGACCCAAGGCGATGATCAGCCACCGTTCTATGCCTGGTTCATCAAACGTGACGGGCTGGGCGTCCGCGGCCACCATATGGATATGGTGGAAAGTCACTTCGAACACTGGAATCGGCTGCTGTTCCGAGACTATCTCATCGCGCATCCCGCTGTGGCCGCAGACTACCACACGTTGAAGAGACGCTTGGCGAGAGAATACGGGCAGGATCGCGCGGCCTATACGAACGGGAAGCCCCATTTCATCACGAACGTGATGCGGCTGATCCAAGAACGCGAACATCCCGCCTCGGGATGTTCGCGGACGACAGCATTGGGTAACCAGGATACAAGCCGATGGGTGCTGCTCAGTCCGCCGAGGGCGGATGGCGGCGCTTCCACTGGGGTGGAAAACGCAGCCAAGTTGCGGCGACCAGTATGCCGAACAGGGTGTAGAGGAGCGCGAACACCCAAGGCGGCGCCTCTTAAGTACAACAGGGGCTGCAGCCAATAGGCGATAAAGCTGCCGGAGTAGGTGGCGTTGCCGGCCTGTTCGCGCAGCCACATTTCCATGTTGGTCAAGGGACAAGTAAGTCCCACCCAGGTCTCGGCGATCACCAGCGCAATCGCGCCCGCATGAGGGATGCGGAACCCCGGCGCGTTGACCCAGTCCCAATGCCGAAGGTTGCCGACGAGTCTCAGTCCGAGACCGCCGACCACAAATGCGGCCATCGCCGCGTGTAGCACGAGCACGGCATCCGCCAGTGATTCAAGCGGCACGTCCGGCCTATTCGACGACCACGGCGGTGCCGCTGGCTGATACCATCAGCATGCCGTTGGTTTGGCCGAGTACTTCGTCGTCCAGATCGACGCCGACGACGGCGTTGGCTCCTAGTGCGGCTGCCCGTTCCTCGAGTTCCCGCAACGCAATGTCACGAGCGCGCTGAAGCTCCTTTTCGTACGTTCCGGACCGCCCACCTACGAGACACGGACGCCGGCGAAAAGATCCTTGAACAGATTCGCGCCGAGGATCGCTTCGCCCGCTACGATACCGCAATAGCGGGTGATCTGTGTGCCTTCGATCGTGGGTGTGGTGGTGATCAGCATGGGTGCTCCTTCTCGGGGTTCAAATGAGGCTCGCGGGCGATTCATCGTCTCTGAATTATAATGGCTGCCCGATGATCAATAACGTCTCCTGACCGAGACCCCCGCGGAGCTAGAAGCGACAGATTTGGGTGATGCTGTACTTTTCCAAAACACCGTAGGGGAAATTCTCATGCCGTTGTCTGGCGGTCATGTTTTATGAGGTCGGACCGCGGGCGCGGGTCGGCCGCGGCCAAGGGTCTACCGAATTCGTTGCGGTAGCCACCCTCGGTCAGACGAGCAGTGGCCGCTGAGAGCAAAACGGTGGTCCCAGATCCCAGGCCTGATTGATTTTGGAATGAGATGAACGCTTGGGGAAGGTTGGCGGTTGTAGTGACCGTCTGTGTTTCGCTCCGGTGTGTACCAATGAGCTACGCCGCCGATGACGCCGTGTCACTGCCGCAGCCCAAGGCGGCGGGTTCGATATCCATCGAGGAGACGCTTGCTCGCCGCCGATCGGTTCGCGCTTTCGCGGATTCGACACTCAGCCTCGAAGAAATCAGCCAGCTGCTTTGGGCAGCGCAAGGGGTCACCCACTCGGACGGGCTTCGCACGGCGCCTTCGGCTGGAGCGCTCTATCCGCTGGAGATTTATCTGGTCGCTGGTCGTGTCGCCACGCTGCCGCCCGGCATTTACCGGTATACCCCGCAGCGCCATCGGTTGCACCGGACGGTCTCCGGCGATCGGCGAAGTGAGTTGGCGAGCGCAGCCCTGCACCAAAACTGGATCGCCGATGCTCCTGCCGTTCTGGTGATTGCTGCAGTGTTTCCGCGCACGGCCGGGAAGTACGGCGAGCGGGCGGAGCGCTATGTCCACATCGAGACCGGGCATGCGGCCGAGAACGTTTGCCTGCAAGCCGTGGCGCTCGGGCTCGGCACCACCGTGGTCGGCGCTTTCTCCGACCCGGAAGTGAAACGTCTGTTGGGGGCGGGCGAAGAAAAGCCGTTGCTTCTCCTTCCGGTCGGGAAGGCAGGTAACTGAATGGCGGCTGCCAGGATACTCCTGCTCACTGGGGTTCCGGGCATTGGCAAGACCACGATTATTCGGCGGGTCGCCGAGCGTCTGAAGGACAGAACTATTCGCGGGTTTTTCACAGAGGAAATCCGCGAGGCGGGAGAACGCCAGGGATTTCGTCTCGTGGCGTTCGATGGGACCGAACAGGTGATCGCGCGCGTCGACTTTCCCAAGATCCGCCGCGTCGGCAAGTACGGTGTCGATGTCGG
Source organism: Methylotetracoccus sp. (assembly GCA_025458755.1). Classification (GTDB taxonomy): domain Bacteria; phylum Pseudomonadota; class Gammaproteobacteria; order Methylococcales; family Methylococcaceae; genus Methylotetracoccus. The sequence continues at coordinate 1,051 of JALORT010000353.1, read as the reverse complement.
GGCCATCGATGAGGCAGCCGATCGTTTAACTGTCGATAGGGATGCCAGATGTCTTTCTGGTGGATGAGATTGGCAAGATGGAATGCCTGTCGGATCGTTTCGTCATCGCGATGCGGCGACTTCTTGCCGAACCACGACCAGTGGTGGCGACGATTGCCCGTCACGGTGGCGGATTCATCGCCGAGGCGAAACGCATCGCAGGGGCGACGACCTGGGAAGTGACTCACACCAACCGGGATAGCGTCGCAGAGCACGTTCTTAGTTGGTTGGCCCAGGGGGGGTGAAAAAATTGCGTTCCATGCGGCGGATGGTACCCGGCAGTGAGGCTGTTGCAGCACGGCTTCGCGAGCAAGTCCGGGATTTTCACACTGGGGCACACGGCCAATGTGTCAGCATGACGCCGGAATGCCTCCTATCGGCTGGGCGCTCTCTGGTTCTGTGCGGTGAAGCAAGTGAATGCGACAGGGCCGTGGTCGCCGGCTGGTATTCAGTCTGGCGTCCAGCTCCGCTTCCCATCGATGGTGGTCGGGCGGACGGACGAGATCGACGACCTTTGCCGGATGGCGAGCCAACGCTGTGATCCCCATCCCTCCATCTCCCGAAAAAGCGGACAACCATCCGAAACAGGCCTCACCTGTTCAGAGAATCAGTTCGAACTCAGGACCCGACTGCATCATAGAATCAATGCCTTACCGTAGATAACCTGCTCCTAGCCCATTTTGGGCTGTGAATGGGCTATGCCGCAGGGTCGATTTCTCGGAGGCAATCTTCTCGTTGTCCGACCAGTGAACTCTGACCGTTGACGTAGTCACATGGTAGACGTGCTGACCACGCTGCAGTCGTTTTTCTGTTTGACGTGAGCGCGGTGCGATCGGTCTTTCTCGGAGCGAGTCGGATGCCAGAGGCTTCGAGGGATGAGTTGCGAGCTTGTGCGTTCGGGAATGGCCTGTTACTCCCGTGTTCATTGTGTCAAGACGAAGAGCGCACAACAAGAAAAACTGGGCATGTGCATGGATTGCGCCGACCACGCGCTGTTTGACCATCGCGGCCG
>JALORT010000352.1 GCA_025458755.1 Methylotetracoccus sp. | reverse complement strand
GCCGTGAGCGCTGAGCTGCCGCCAGAGAGGGCGGTCTCGCGCGGGTTGCCGTCCGTTGACTTTTGGCCCGATTGACCCGAGACAGCCTTAAAGGAGCCCTTGATTCGGCCGGCCGCGCTGTAGCCAGACCCTGGAGAGCGAGCTCAAGCGCGGGCGGGAATGTTGTCGGTCATGTCATTTCGCCCGATCTGCCCTATTCCGCCGCGCTTGGAGAAGATTTCGGCCCTGACAGCTCAGTCCCGTCTAGTCTTCCCTGCAGCAGCACTCGCCCAGAGTCGAACGTGGTGAACGGCCTGGCGACGGACGACGAAATTTTCCGACACCCCGCGCGCAGACCGCAGACGGCAGATCCCGGCAAAAAACCGAGCGTTGCGGGGAAGCACCTGGCTACCCCAATGTCGCGCTCCCCGACAGCTCCCGTCCTAGATCCACCGGCGGGCACGTGCGAAAGCCCCCAGCCACGGGGTAATCCCGCGCAGCAGCGAGGCCGCTCGTCGCTGGCCGATGTGCCTCCCCACTCGACGCACCTGTCGGGTGCAGACCTTTCTGGCGTTTGCGCTTTGCGCCTTTCGAAACGAACCGGTGCGCCGGCCTGTCTCGAAACCCTGTTGGACCGCGGCGCCGCCGGATTCACTGCGTTCGACTTCCTGACTGGCTGCTCCACCCTCTCTCTCGGGTTTCCGATTTCGCCAGGTAATGACAGCAACCGTTGTGTGGCCATCCTTGGCCGATCCGAGAATCACGCCGACACACTCCTGACAGCTCAGTGCGGCGAGCCTGTTTCTAGAGAAGTTCGTCGACGATGACCGTATCGATGTAATGAATCACCCCGTTCGCGGCCGACACATTGGCCCGGATGATCGTCGTCTCGTAGTTGATCTGCACGCCGCTCGCGCCAATCCCCACAGGGAGGACCAGCCCGCTTGCAACCTGGATCTCGCCCTTGTCCAGCAGCGCGAGATCGCTCGCTGTAAAGAGATTCGCCCGCCGCGGCAGGGCTGCGTGCTGCAGCAGGATCGCGGCCACTGCGTTGGCATCCAAGTTGAGGCCCGAAAGGATGTCAGGCAGAGCTGCCTTGATTTGGTCAATGGTTAGGCCGTTCAGAAAGCCGTCTGGAAGTCCGAGTAGCTTCTCAAACGCCGCGTTACTCGGCGCCAACAGCACCACTTGGGAGCGTTTATCGCCCAGGACGTCGGAAAGGGCGACCGGAAGGGCACCCTTCTCCTCGGCGTAGAGAACGGCAGCCACTAATGCCTGAGCGCCGTCGGTCTCGACCAGCTTGTGAAGGATCGTGTCGCGTGACCAGCTCAGAGCGCGTGCCTGGGTGCTGAAGAGGCCGAACAGCAAGATAACGAGAAACGCGGTAGAGCGGTGGGATAGCGAAGTCATGGCTTTCTCCAAAAACGCTTGAAAGGGTTCGGTTTCATTTCGGGATCGTCGGTCCCGCGAGAGGGTGCGATGGCGTTCGCTCTCCCATGCCTTCTCCGCCGAGAACCGCCGTTGGCGCTGCGTCCGCGACGTGCGTTGTGTGTGAGGCAATGCATCGCAGTGCTTCATAACGCAGACCCGGATTTCCCGGAGCGTCCATCTGTCGCCCAACTTCACGCGAGACCTTGAGCCCGGCGTCCAGGTGATGTCTGCTCGTCCCATGGACAACCATCTGCAATCTGCGGTTATGCTGAGGGTCTGGCTCTCCGCCGAGGCAGAACCAGCCTTCGCATGCCGTCGGGCAGCGGAGCCGGGGTAGCCTTGCCGCGCGCCTGCCTCGTTCGCGGCCAGTCTGGGTCTACCGTCGCGGTGCGCTGGCGCCGACGGCCGATGTACGGGCACCTTGAATCATTTAAGGTGCCCATGCGGCACAGGGACATGCCGCCATCCTCAAGTGCCCAAGCACTTGAACGTGAAGCGAAACCGGAATCGCACTGCTCGCTTCCCGTGTTGAAGAGTGCCAGGGATGTGATTGTTCAAGGTCCCCGTACCTGACTCGATCGCGCCGGTCGGTGCGCAATGGGCAGCCGTCGGCCATCTCGGGCCAATGACGTTTCCGGGGGTGTGTCCGAGGTCGTGTGGACGGCCGTCTCTCGCCAACTCCGCGCGGTACTTATACGGCGGTGCTCGCGATCGTCGCCGTCGAGTGGATCGTTCGGCGACGCGCAGCGCGCACCTCAGAGCTCCGAGGTTCGGGGAGCATTAGCCGCCGATGATCTCATGCCACCCTTCAACTATATGAACAAGCTCTTCGGGATCAATACGGCCGATCTTCTTGCCGATGCGCTCAGTAGAAAGGGTACGAATCTGACTGATCTTTACCCACGATCGCTTCGGTAGCTTCGACTTCAGTATTTCGTGGGTCAGCGGGAACCCAGCGCGTTGTTCCTGGCTGGTGAGCGCCATGGCGATCACCGTGCCGGAGCGCTCATTGAAAATGTCTTGGCTCAAGATAAGAACCGGACGCTCCCCGGACTGTTCTCGACCAACCGCTGGATTCAGGTCTGCCCAACGAATTTCGCCCCTCAGTATTTTGGCCATGCAGCCAACTCCTCGGACAATCCCTCGTCCGCCATGGCCTTTTCAAACGCCGGGTCGAGCTTGGCACACTCCTCCGCAAGACGACTGCGCTCCATCCTTTCCAATTTCTCCTGTACCGCCTCCTGAATGGCTCGGCTGCGATTACTAAATACTTTCCTCCTCACCAGAGCATCAATTCGGGCGAGGATCCCCTCTTCAATGGTGATAGCCACCTTTGTCTGGCTCATTACGGCACACTCCGCGGGTATGATGAAAAATCATACCTCGGGAATGCACAACAGGGCAAGGCCAGGCGGCCAAACGTTCAGCTTCAGGGGCGCAGAGCCAGCGAGGGAAGCTTGCCGGCCTCGTTGGCGCATCTGAAAAGGGGTTTGGCGCAGGCACAGTTTGCATAGGCGCTGAATCGGCCACCCTAACCGCACGACGAGCGGCATCATGTCCCTCGCGAACGAAGGACGGCTTTGAGGAAGTCCTTAGCAGGCCGCCATCGCGAGGCCCGAAGGGCCGTGGCGATCCCGCGAGTACAACCGAAGCGGACGGCTGGACTGCTTCGCTGCGCTCGCAGTCACGGTGGGAGGGAGGCACCGGTGCGGCGGCGAAACGCCGCATCCAGCACGCCCAGCGGCTCACTCGCGCGCCGGGCTCACGGCATACGTCGGATGCAGATACATCCCGCGTTGCGCTTCGTAGCTCAACGGCCCGAGCCCGGCGATCCCTTGGCCGTTGAAGTCCAGCTCCGTGGTGTCCTGCAGACACAACACCACCGGGTGCGCCGCCATGCGCGTGCGGGTGCACTGTCGGCGCCGGGGTGAAAGTGGCTCAGGACAGCCGACGGAAAACTGGACCGATGGGAGCCCAAGGGTGGAGTTGACGTGGTGCATGAGACGCGCAGC
>JALORT010000351.1 GCA_025458755.1 Methylotetracoccus sp. | reverse complement strand
ACCTCGGGATCGGTGTAAGCGACGGAAGGGATCGTCAGAGCCTGAAACGCGGCGGGGTGGCCGGCGATTACTTCGGCCGCAACCTTGCCCTGGTGGGAGGCTTTGTGCGCGAGCATCGGATTACCGACAATGTCGCCGATCGCGAAGATGTGCGGCACATTGGTGCGCTGCTTCTCGTCGACCGCGATGAACCCGCGTTCATCGACCTTGACGCCCGCGGCCTCGGCCCCGATCGACGAACCGTTCGACCGGCGTCCGACGGCCACCAACACCCGGTCGAAAAGCTCCGACTCCGGTGCCCCTTCGCCCTCGAAGAACACCTTCAAGCCCGCCTCTTCCGGTTCGATCCGCGTGACTTTCGTCTTCAGCCAGATCTTCTCGTACTGCTTTTGAATCCGTTGCGCCAGTGGCTTCACCAGATCAGGGTCACAGCCGGGAATCAACTGGTCCATCAGCTCGACGACGGTGATCTTGGAACCCAGCGCATGATAAACGCAGGCCATTTCCAACCCGATGATGCCGCCGCCGATGATCAGCAGCCGTGCCGGAATATCTGCCAGCTCCAGCGCGCCGGTCGAATCGATCAGGCGCGGATCATCGTACGGGAAACCCGGAATCTTCACCGGTTGGGAGCCGGCGGCGATGATCGCCTGGTCGAAGGAAACCGTTTGTGGACCTGCCGCCGTCTCGACCTGAAACGCCCGGTCCGAGGCGAACTTCGCAGCGCCGTGCACCAAGGTCACGTGGCGCTGCTTGGCCAGGCCGGCCAAGCCGGTGTTCAGCGTCTTGACCACTTTGGCTTTCCATTCCCGGAGCTTACCGAGGTCGATCTCGGGTTGCGGGAAACGAATGCCGAACGGGGCGCTCTCGGCCGCATCATGGATCACTTGGGCGGCGTGCAGCAGCGCTTTCGAGGGGATGCAGCCAACGTTCAGACAAACGCCGCCGATCACGGGATACCGCTCGATCAGCACGACCTTCTTGCCCAGATCGGCGGCACGAAAAGCGGCCGTGTAGCCGCCAGGACCGCCGCCGAGGACAGCGACTTCCGCATGTAAGGAATTGGGTACGGGACTACTCTCGGTCATCATCGACCTCTGTGGAACGCGATGGGAAATGGAATTTTCGGCTGCTGGGGCCGGCCACACCTGCCGATGGAGCGAACGTCCGCCGCCGACGCGTTGCTCACAACAGCACGCGGCGAATATCGGTCAACAGTTGCACGAGATAAGCGGTGAAACGCGCTGCCTCGGCCCCGTCGATCACGCGATGATCGTAGGATAGCGACAACGGCAGCATGAGCCGGGGCTGCCACGCACCTTCGCGGTAGACGGGTTTGGTCTGCGCGCGGGAGACACCCAGGATGGCCACTTCGGGGGCGTTCACGATCGGCGTAAACGCCGTGCCGCCGATCCCGCCGAGGCTGGAAATGGTGAAGGTGCCGCCCTGCAGGTCGGGGTTCCGAAGCTTCCTGCCGCGCGCGCGTGACCCCACTTCACCCAGCTCCGCGGCAATCTCGAAGACGCTCTTTTGATCCGCATCGCGCAACACGGGCACGACCAGCCCGTCCGGGGTGTCCACGGCGAAGCCCAGATGATAGTAGCGCTTCAGAATCAGCTCTTCACCATTGGCAGCGAGCGAGGCATTGAATTTTGGAAACGTCTTCAACGCCGCCACCACTGCTTTCATGACCAGGGGAAGCAAGGTCAGTTTGATCTGCTTGCGCTCCGCCTCCGGCTTCAGCGCAACGCGGAACGCCTCCAGGTCGGTGATGTCGGCTTCATCGTGCTGCGTGACATGGGGAATCGTAATCCAGGCACGGTGCAGCGCCGCCGCCGACAACTTGTTGATGCGTGAAAGCGGTTGACGCTCGATCGCCCCGAACTGTGAATAATCGATCTCAACGGCTTCCGGCAGACCAAATGCCACACTGGATGCGCGCTCCGGTTGCTGCAGCCGCGCCTTGACGAAGGCCTGGACGTCTTCCTTCAGAATGCGGCCCTTGGTTCCGGTCCCACTGATGCGGCTCAAGTCGGCGCCGAGTTCCCGGGCAAACCGGCGGACCGAGGGACTCGCATGCGGGGGCACCCCGTGTCCGGACGACGGTTCCGCCCGGTCGACCGCGGGTGCTGCCGCAGTGGCCGCCGGAGCGGCAGGCGTTTCGACCACATCTTCCGGAGCCGACGTTGGGGACGGGACGGGCGCCGATACTGCAACCGCCTGCGGCTCCCGAGCCTCAGGCGGCGCACCCGGCGCCGCTGCAGGGACCGGTTCTGCGGCGGCATCGTCAACGATCAGCGTCAGGATCGGCGACCCCTGACTGACGCGATCGCCCAACTTGACCTTCAGTTCCTTGACGGTGCCGCCCATCGAGGACGGAATCTCCATCGCCGCCTTATCACTCTCCAGAGAGATCAGCGAATCTTCCGCCTTAACGGTATCTCCCGGGTTGACCAGTATCTCGATGATTTCCACATCCTTGAAGTCACCTATATCCGGAACGACGACGACGCTTTCTCGGCCCATTCACTAAGTTCCTATGCTGTCACCGGGTTGGGTTTTTCTGGGTCGATCTGGTACAGAGCCATCGCTTCCTGAACCTGGGAGACCGAGATTTTGCCGTCGTCCGCCAGCGCTTTCAACGCCGCCACGGCGATGTAGTAGCGGTCCACTTCGAAGAACCGCCGCAGTTCACGGCGCGCATCGCTCCGGCCATAACCGTCGGTGCCCAGCACCACATAGCGCCGCGGCACCCAGTTCCGAATCATGTCCGGTACCGCTCTGACGTAATCACTGGCGGCGACGATCGGACCCTGGGCCGAAGCCAGACATTCCTGGACGTAACTGATCCGGGGCGGCTGGTCGGGATGCAGCATGTTCCAGCGCTCCTTGTCGAGCCCGTCACGGCGTAATTCCCCATAGCTGGTCGCGCTCCAGACGTTGGCCTTGACCTTGAAATCGTCCAGCAGCAACTTAGCCGCAGCGATCGCTTCACGCAGGATCGTGCCGCTGCCGAGCAATTGAACCACGGCATCCTTGCCGGCATCGTGGAATTTGTACAGCCCTTTCAGAATGCCTGCCTGGGCGTCCTTCGGCATGTCGGGATGCGTGTAGTTCTCATTCATCACGGTCAGGTAGTAAAACACCTTCTCGCCTTCCTGAACCATGCGGCGCAGTCCGTCATGAATGATCACGGCCAGTTCGTAGGCAAACGTCGGGTCGTAACTGACGCAGTTTGGGATCATCGACATCGACACCAGACTCTGCCCGTCCTGATGCTGCAGGCCTTCACCGGCCAGCGTGGTCCGTCCGGCGGTGCCGCCCATCAGGAAACCCCTGGTCTGCATGTCGCCCGCGGCCCACAGCAGATCCCCGACCCGCTGATAACCGAACATCGAATAGTAGATATAGAACGGGATCATCTGGA
>JALORT010000350.1 GCA_025458755.1 Methylotetracoccus sp. | reverse complement strand
GGCGCTGGAAAAGCCGGCCCATGGCGGTCGCGATCGGCACGTGGCCGTGCGCGTGGATGATCTCGAAGGCATGCGTCAGAGACTCGAAGCCGCCGGCGTCCCTTACACGCGCAGCCAATCCGGGCGGGCTGCGATTTTTTGCCGCGATCCCGATGGCAACGCGTTCGAGTTAATCAGCTGAGAGCCGACGATCTGCGGCGGTGCGCGACTAACCGTCCGCTGGTGATCCGATGCAGATTCAGCTGATCGCGGTCGGTGAACGAGCACCCGCCTGGGTTCAGGAGGCGTTTCGGGACTATGCCGCGAGGCTGGGCCGGGACTGCCGGCTGGTGTTGCGCGAGATCCCTCCCGCCAAACGCGGTAAGGCCTCTCAGTCATCGCAGTGGTGCGAAGAAGAGGGTGGGCGCATGCTTGCCGCGATCCCGAACAACGCCCATGTGGTCGCTCTGGACACACGGGGCCGGCAATGGAGCAGCCCGGAACTCGCGGCGGTACTGCAGCGCTGGCTCGCCGCCGGGAAACCGGTTTCGCTGCTGGTCGGCGGGCCGGACGGCTTATCAGCCGCGTGTGCGCAGCGAGCCGACGAAACCTGGAGTTTGTCAAAGTTGACCTTTCCCCATCCGATGGTGCGCGTTCTGATTGCCGAACAGCTTTACAGGGCGTGGAGCCAGCTCCACCACCATCCTTATCACCGCGAGTGACGCAGATCATCCGGCTTCGTCCGCAGGGGGTTGCCAGCTGCTGTCCGGGAGGAACAACGAGGGAGGCAACTGCAGGCGTCGGACGATCCCGCTCTGGGCGCGCCTTGACTCGACGCCAGCGCGTTCCAGCGATCGTGGCGTCATGCTATGGACCGAGCACCGCCGCGGTGTCATCGGTGCGGCCTCGCGATCGAGACGTCACCATCAGCAGCAGAGCGAGCAGCAATGTGATCCAGAACGCGGCCCCGTAGCCGATGATCTGGTCGTACGGTCCGACGAGATACGCCAGCGGGGCGTGCGGGTCTGGATTGGTCAACCGCCGCGCCACTTTGATGACGACCACCCAGCCGGCATGAATGCCGACGCAGAGCCCGAGCGACCGCGGGAAGATTACGCGCACGGCGGCGAGAAACAGGCCGGCGCAGAACAGAGCCAGCAGGGAATCGACCGGTGTCTCGTTGATCAGATAACGTACGCCGTCCCCGAAAATCTGGAAGCCGGAGGTCCATTGGATGTCTGCGCCGTTCGGGTGCAAGTCGCTTTTGACGAAGTGGAGCAGTGCGTAATACAGTGAAGTGACCGTCACGGCCGGCCACGCACCGCCGATGCGGCTCAACACAGCCAGCAGAGCACCGCGAAAAATCAGTTCTTCGATCGTCGCGACCAAGACGCCCACCCAGATCACTTTGACGAAGGCCGAAACCACTTCGGAAAAGCTGACCACGATTTCGGGATTTGGCTTGAGCGCCCCCAGGCCCAGCAACAGTGCGACATGCACACCCAGAATCAGCACCCCCACAACAAAGCCCGCCGCGACTTGTGACAACAGTGCGTTGGGGGAGGTGGGAAACGCCATCTCGCGGGCGGTCACGCCGAGGTAACGGGAGAGCGGGATCAGACTGAGCAGCAGGATGACCTGGGCGCCCCGGGTGACCAGCAAACTGAAGTTCATGCCGGGCAGAGGCGCCAGGCTGATCGCGTACGCCAGCGAAGCAGCGAACGTCGCGATCGCCAGCAGATACAGCAAGGGCGCCGCGATCAGCACCCCTAAGCGGAAGAGAACCATAGCAAAGGGATGAAAAAATTGATGGGTTTCTTATAATAGCAACACGATGGAAATTGGTTTCCGCCAGCAACAGATCCCTAGCGCTGGAGGGATGCTGCGGATCGAAGTCCGCACCGAGAGCATGATTCCGGCGCCATTATCTTGCGAATGTGGCGAAACTGGTAGACGCGCTGGATTTAGGTTCCAGTGGGGAAACCCTTGAGAGTTCGAGTCTCTCCATTCGCACCAGACAAGCCCGCATGGCCGCTGGCCCGTGACTTTCGGAATCTGCTTCCGGTTGGGACGCGGCGTTCAATGACTGCCGGGGACGGCATGAAACCCGTCCTCGGAACAGAATCCATTCTTCAATGACCCGAGTCGAGGTTGACAATATGCAAATTTCTGTGGAGCGGATCGATGACCTGAATCGCAAATTGACCGTCCAGGTGCCCGAAGACACCATTCGCCAGCAGGTGGAAAACCGTCTGAAGTCACTGGCGCGTGAAGCAAAATTCGACGGCTTCCGCCCGGGTAAAGTCCCTTCGGCGGTGATCCGCAAGCGGTTCGGGAAAAAGGTGCGCGAAGAGGTGTTGAGCGATCTCATCGAGTCAACATTTACGCGCGCTCTGCAGGACGAGAAACTGAGACCCGCCGGGCTGCCTCAGATCACGGCCAAAGGCGGAGTGGAAGGAGAGGGCTTCGTCTACGAAGCGGCCTTCGAAGTCTTTCCGGAGTTCGTCCCGATGCCGGTGGAGACTCTGGAAATTCGACGGTACACCTCGCGGGTCACTGAACAGGATGTGGATGATATGGTGCAACGACTTCGGGAGCAGCGCCGGACTTGGCGGGAGGTCGAGCGGGGCGCCGCGATGAATGACCGCCTGATCATTTCAGTCGAAGGTGCGATCGATGGAGAGCGTCTGGGAGACGGCAAGATCGAAAACTTCCCTTTCATCATGGGCGGCAGGCAGTTGTTTGAGGGTTTCGGCGACAAATTGATGGGGGCGTTGGCCGGCACCCATCATGGTTTTGATCTGGACTTTCCCAAGGACTATCAAAATCCGCAATGGGCCGGAAAAACGGGCCATTTCGAGGTCGATGTGACAAAAGTGGAAGAGCCTGCCGTCCCTGAACTCGACGCCGAGTTCGTCAAATCGTTCGGTATCGAGGACGGCGACCTGGAAGCCCTGCGTCAGGATGTGAAACAGAATATGGAACGTGAAATGAACCGGGCTCTCAAAGCGCGGACTAAATCTGGGTGATGGATGTCTTGATGCAGAAGAACACGCTGAATCTTCCGGCTACGCTGGTCCAAGAGCAACTCAAAGAGTTGCTTGCCGCACACCATGAGTCCGCTAAAGCGGCGGGGCAGCAGGTGGATGACGCGGCTTTGACCGCGCGGTACGAAGGGGTCGCCCGCAGACGTGTAGCGCTCGGTTTGATCCTGAACAAATTCATCGAGCTCAACCAGATGAAGGCTGACCCGAAGAAAGTGAGGGCGGCCGTTGAAGACTTGGCCGAAAGCTATGAACAACCTGAACAGGTAGTTCACTGGTATTATTCCAACGAAAAGCATCTGCGCGAAGTGGAGAACCTGGTTCTCGAGGATCAGGTCATCGAATGGATTCTGCACCGGGCTCAGGTGACGGAAGAGGCGGTCGCATTCCATGATTTGGTGCAGCAGCCTTC
>JALORT010000349.1 GCA_025458755.1 Methylotetracoccus sp. | reverse complement strand
GGCAGGTCGACCCCTGGGCGGAACGTGCCGCCGGGCTGGAACGCAGGGAATTCGAGACGATCCGCGTACAGCGGAAGGAGATCGCGGCATGAATCACTGGATCGAAATCTGTCATCTCAACGAAATTCCCCGCCAAGGGGCGCGTGTCGTAGCCACCACAGCGGGGCCGGTCGCGGTATTCCGGACGGTCGAAGACGAGGTCCTGGCGGTGCTGGACCGCTGCCCCCACAAAGGCGGGCCGTTGTCCCAGGGCATCGTGCACGAGAGGAGAGTCACCTGCCCGCTGCACAACTGGGTCATCGATCTGGAGGCCGGCGCGGCCATGGCTCCTGACGACGGCTGTGTAACGCGATTTCCGGTCCGGGTGGAACAAGACCTGGTTCATTTGCAGCTGACCCCGGTTTGAGCTTACGAGGTGTGCGATGGCCGAGAGTACGACTGAATCTGGCGCCGTCCGGACCACCTGTCCCTACTGCGGCGTCGGCTGCGGCGTGCTGGCCATAGCCGGCAGCGGCGCCGTCCGCGTTCAGGGCGATCCCGGTCATCCGGCGAATTTCGGACGCCTCTGTTCCAAGGGTTCAGCGCTGGGGGATACGCTGTCGCTGGAATCCCGTCTGCTGTTTCCGGAGATCGAGGGGAAGAGGGTTTCCTGGGACCTGGCACTGCACCGGGTGGCGGAGCGGTTCGGCGAGGTCATCCGTACCGAGGGGCCTGATGCGGTGGCGTTTTATGTCTCGGGCCAACTGGTGACGGAGGACTACTATGTGGCCAACAAGCTGATGAAGGGTTTCATCGGCTCAGCGAACATCGATACGAATTCAAGGCTGTGCATGGCCTCCAGCGTCGCCGCTCATAAGCGGGCGTTCGGCGAAGACCTAGTTCCGGGCTGCTATGAGGATCTCGAACAGGCCGATCTGTTGGTGCTAGCAGGTTCCAACGCCGCCTGGTGTCATCCAGTGTTGTATCAGCGCGCGATGGCCGCCGCCAAGCGGAATCCGCACTTCAAGTCCGTAGTCATTGATCCGCGCCGGACTGCGACCGGTGACTCTGCAGACCTACACCTCGCGATCCGGCCGGGCTCCGATGTCGTGCTGTTCGCCGGTCTGCTCGATCACCTGCGCCGTAACGACCATCTGAACCACGAGTTCCTGGAGCGTCGCACCGAGGGTATGGGCGCGGCGCTGAAAGCCGCACGCGAGATTGCGCCGTCCATCCCGGTGGTCGCCGCCGTCTGTGGACTCGCCGAGACCGACGTCGCGACGTTTTATCATTGGTTCGCCCGCACCGAGAAGGTCGTCACCGCCTGGTCGCAAGGGGTCAACCAGTCGAGCAGCGGCACCGACAAGGTGAACGCCATCATTAACGTACACCTGGCCACGGGGCGTATCGGCCGGCCGGGTATGGGGCCATTTTCGCTCACGGGACAGCCTAATGCGATGGGGGGCAGAGAAGTCGGCGGCCTGGCCAATCAGCTGGCAGCGCACCTGGAGATCGAGAATCCGTCCCATCGGGTGTTAGTCCAGTGTTTCTGGAATGCCCCGACGATCGCGCGGGCACCGGGACTGAAGGCGGTCGACCTGTTCCGCGCGGTCGGGGAAGGACGCATCAAGGCGCTGTGGATCATGGCGACCAACCCCGCAGTCAGCCTGCCGGATAGCAATGCGGTCAGAAGCGCCTTGGCGGCATGTCCGTTCGTGGTCATTTCGGATTGCGTGCGCGACACGGACCTCGCGCGCCATGCGCATGTACTGCTGCCGGCGGCGGCCTGGGGCGAGAAAGATGGCACGGTCACCAATTCGGAGCGGCGGATTTCGCGCCAGCGCCGCTTTCTGCTTGTGCCTGGTGAGGCAAGGCCCGACTGGTGGATCATCACCGAAGTGGCGCGCCGGATGGGTTTCGCGGAGTCGTTCCCGTATCGCGCCGCGCATGAGATTTTCCAAGAGCACGCCAGCCTTTCCGGTCACGAAAACCACGGCAGCCGGGTCTTCGACATTTCCCGGTTGGCTGCACTGGACGCAACGCACTACGAGCGGCTCGAGCCGATTCAATGGCCGGTGAACGGGCAGAACCCCGCCGGGTCAGCCCGTTTGTTGTCTGATGGGAACCGCCCGCTGCGGCTGATACCGACAACCTACACGCCACCTGCCGCGTCACCCGATGCAAGCTATCCGTTGGTCCTGAACACCGGACGCATCCGCGACCAGTGGCACACGATGACCCGCACCGGCAAGACCGCGCGGCTCACAGCACACATTCCGGAACCGTACGCCGAGCTGCATCCGGCCGATGCGCAGCGGGCGGACATCCTCGACGGGTCGCTGGTGCGTCTAACCAGCCGCTACGGTGAAGTTGTGGTGCGAGCCAGGATCACCGCCGACCAGCGCAGGGCGTCGGTGTTCATGCCGATGCACTGGAGCGAAACCCATGCGTCGAACGCACTGGTCAATGCCTTGGTCAACCCGGTCACCGATCCCATTTCCGGCGAACCGGAGTCGAAGCACACGCCCGTCGCCGTCACCGCCTATCATCCCGCTTGGCACGGGTTCCTGCTGTCGCGGAACGCGCTCGAACTAGGCGACGTCGCGTATCGGGTCACGGTGCGCGGCGACGGCTGCTGGCGCTACGAACTGGCCGGCGACCAGGTGCCTTCGAACTGGCGGCAGTGGACGTCCCGGCTGCTGCCGCAGCCGCACGGCGAGTGGTTGGAGTTCGCCGACGCGGCGGCAGGCCGCTACCGCTGCGCGTTGATCGAGAATCAGCGTCTGCAGTTGTGCCTGTTCATCAGCGCAAAGCTGGATCTGCCGCCGCGCGACTGGCTGGCGGCGCTGTTTCGGCACGACGCATTGCCGGCCGCCGCGCGGCACGGACTGCTGGCAGGCAAGCCTGCCAGTGAAACAGAGGACACCGGGCGGATCGTCTGTGCGTGCTTTCGCGTCGGGGTCAACACGCTGCAACGGGCGATCCAGACCCAGGCCTTGACGACCACGGAACAGATCGGCGCCGGCTTGAAAGCCGGAACCAACTGCGGTTCCTGCGTACCGGAGTTGAATCGACTGTTGCAGGCCGGCCGCTCGTCGCCGAACATGGCTTCCTGAACCAAGACCGCAGAGAGCCTACCGAACGATGAACGCCACCCGTACCGATGTCCTCCCGGCACCGGAAAAATCTCGCTTGACCCTGGGATTCGTGCCGTTGACCGACTGCGCGCCGCTGGTCGTTGCGCTCGAGCGGGGTTGTTTCGCGCGTCACGGCTTGGACGTGACCTTATCGCGGGAGGTGTCCTGGGCCAACATTCGGGACAAGGTGGCGGCGGGCGTGCTGGATGGCGCACACATGCTCGCGCCTCGCCCAGACCGATCCGGTCGCCGCATCCTCCCAGCCGGTCACCGCGCAAGCCCTGAAACGGCTGATCGACGCGGACCGGCGCGGCGGCAAGCCGCCGCTGACGTTCGCCATGGTGTTCCCGTTTTCAACCCACAACTACATGCTGCGTTACTGGCTGGCGGCGGGGGGGGTACATCCGGACCGCGACGTCCGGATTGTCGTCATTCCCCCGCCACAGATGGTGGAACATCTCGCCGCCGGAACCATCGACGGGTTCTGCGTCGGAGAGCCCTGGAATACCGTGGCGGTGACCTCCGGACACGGCCACACCTTGCTGACCGACTATGAAATCTGGAACAACAAGCCAGAGAAGGTCCTTGGAGTCAATGCCTCGTGGGCTGTGCAGTACCCGAACACCCACCGCGCGGTGCTGATGGCGTTATTGGAGGCGTGCCGTTGGCTCGATGATCCGGATCACCGGCGGGAGGCGTCGGAGATGCTGGCGGCCCCGGACTACGTGGATGTGCCGGCCGACATCATCGGCGTGTCAATGACTGGTACGTTCAAGTACGCGCAGAGCGCGCGACCGCTTCCGCGGCCGGATTTCCATGTCTTTTTTCGGTACGCCGCCACTTTTCCGTGGCGGTCCCACGCGATCTGGCTGCTGACGCAGATGATGCGCTGGGGACAGATCGATACCGCCGTGGACATCCGGTCTCTGGCCGATCGGGTCTATCGGCCGGATCTGTATCGCGAAGCCGCCGCCGTGGGGTTCGACTTCCCGATCCAGGATGAGAAGAGCGAAGGACGGCACACCGGTGCATGGACGCTGCCGGGCAGCCGCGGCGACATCATCATGGGTCCCGACCGCTTCATCGACGGCATCGGCTTCGATCCGGCTGATCCGCTAGCGTATCTGGCGCAGTTCGAACTGCGCAGCGATCGATTCGCTTCAAGCCAACTGCAAAATCTAAACAGCCGAACATGAAGCTCCGCATCATGATCGTCGATCAGGATCCCGGTCGGGGTGCGATCCTGCAGCAAGCATTGGCCGATGCGGGTCATACGGTGGTGGGACGCCTGAACGACGAACACACCTTGCTGGCAGCCATTGCTGAGCATCAGCCGGACATGGTCGTGATCGACATGGAAGCCCCCGGGCGCGACACACTGGAGCAACTGCGCGAGGTCAGCCGCGATAACCCCAAGCCTATCGTGCTGTTCTCGAACAACCGTGACCGCGACTACATCCGCCAGGCGGTGCAGGTCGGGGTCAGCGCCTACATCGTCGACGGCCTGAGCCGGGAACGCGTGCTGCCGATCGTCGAAGTGGCCATGGCCCGCTTCCGCGAGTTCCAGGCGCTGCGCCGGGAGCTGGACGAGACCAGGAACCAGCTGATTGACCGCAAGGTCATCGACAAAGCAAAAGGCATCCTGATGCAGCGCAAGAACTGGACCGAAGATCAGGCCTACCAACTGCTGCGCAAGACCGCGATGAACCGAGGCATCCGGATCGCCGATGTCGCAAGGACGCTGCTGTCGCTGGAGGGCATGGAGGGCTGAGCGGGCGCCCGTGTTCTCAAGACCCGCGACGCGATCGCTTTTGGGCAGGGCTCGAGCACTTCGACGCATCCCGGCATCACACCCCGTCGCGGCCGAAAGCTTTCGGCGGTTTCAATTCCAGGCCATAATGACGCTGCGCCCCGCCGGACGGGTCTTCGATACGCCAAGCTGTCACGTGCTTCGCGAACACCCCATGAACGATCCGGTCTCGCCTGTCGATCGCCCCGAACCCGTCACGCTGCATCAGGCCTTCTGGTACTGGCTCAAGCTCGGCTTCATTAGCTTCGGCGGTCCGGCGGGGCAGATCGCCATCATGCACCACGATTTGGTCGAGAAAAAGCGCTGGATTTCGGAGCGCCGCTTTTTGCATGCCCTCAATTACTGCATGTTCTTGCCGGGGCCTGAAGCCCAGCAGCTGGCGAGCTACATCGGCTGGCTGATGCACCGCACGGGTGGCGGGGTGATCGCCGGAGGACTGTTCGTACTGCCGTCGCTGCTCATCCTCATCGGCCTGAGCTGGGCTTATTTGGCATTCGGCCGGATACCGGCCGTTGCCGGTGTGCTGTACGGCATCAAACCGGCGGTCACCGCCATTGTGCTGTTCGCCGCCTACCGGATGGGTTCGCGAGTATTGAAAACCGGTGTGCTGTGGATCATCGCGGGGCTGGC
>JALORT010000348.1 GCA_025458755.1 Methylotetracoccus sp. | reverse complement strand
CGGGATCTACTGCTGGCGTTCCGCCACCGCGGTGAACTGGCCAATCCGCTCATCTTCTTTCTGATGGTGGTGACGCTGTTTCCGCTGGGGGTCAGCCCGGAAATCGGGCTGCTGCGGAAAATTGCGCCGGGGGTGATCTGGATCGCCGCGCTGCTTTCCGCACTGTTCTCGTTGGAAAACCTGTTCCGCTCCGACTTCGACGACGGCGCACTGGAGCAACTGCTGCTGAGCCCGCAGCCGCTGCCGTTGCTGGTGCTGGGCAAGGTTCTGGCCCACTGGCTGGTCAGCGGGCTGCCGATGCTGCTGTTCGCACCGCTGTTGGCGCTGCTGTTGGCGATGCCAGGCCCGGCGCTACAGGTGTTGCTGGCCACGCTGGCCATCGGCACGCCGCTGCTCAGCCTGATCGGCGCCGTGGGCGTCGCGTTGACGGTGGGGCTTCGACGCGGCGGTCTGCTGTTGACCCTGTTGATTCTGCCTCTCTATATTCCGGTGCTGATCTTCGCCACCAGCGCTGTCGGCGCCGCCGGCGCCGGCGTCCCGGTCGCCGGCCAGCTCTACCTCCTCGGGGCATTGCTGGTGCTGGCCTTGATGCTGGCTCCATTCGCGATTGCCGCCGCCCTTCGCATCAGCCTGAGTTGAAACCATGTGGTTATTTTTTCATCGCCTGGCCTCGCCGAAACACTTTTACCGCATCGCCGGCGCGTTCATCCCCTGGCTCGGCGGCTTGACCGTGCTGCTCTTTCTCGCCGGACTGTACCTGGGGCTGGTCGCCGCGCCGCCGGATTATCAGCAGGGCGAAAGCTACCGGATCATGTTCATTCACGTACCGAGCGCGTGGATGTCGATGTTCGTCTACGTGTTCATGGCGGTGCTGTCGGGCATCCACCTGATCTGGAACATCAAGCTGGCGGATGTGATGGCCAGCAGTTCCGCTGTACTGGGTGCCTCATTCACGTTCTTGGCGCTGGTGACCGGCTCGTTGTGGGGCAAGCCGATGTGGGGCGCCTGGTGGGTGTGGGACGCGCGACTGACCTCGGAGCTGATCTTGCTGTTCCTGTACCTGGGCTACATCGCGCTGGTGTCCGCCATCGAAGACAAGCGCGCTGCCGGGCGGGCCGGCGGGGTGCTGATTCTGGTCGGTGTGGTGAACATTCCGATCATCCACTATTCGGTCGAGTGGTGGAACACCCTGCACCAAGGCCCGACGGTCACTAAACTGGACAAACCCTCGATCCATTTCAGCATGCTGCTGCCGCTGCTGGTGATGGCGCTGGCGTTCCAGTTCTATTACTTCACGCTGGTGCTGATGCGCGCCCGCAGCGAACTGCTGGAGCGCGAACGGCGCAGCGCCTGGGTGCAGGAGCTGTTCGGCGAAGCAAGCGTCAGGTCGGATTAACCGACCCGCGTGTCGTCAGAACATCCGCACGGCGCTCGCTAAGATAAACCCCACGTGAGCATCGGATTTTCTCACCCCCGACCATGAAAACGGGTAGGCGGGATAAGCGCAGCGCATCCGGCGATCCGCTGCGCCGGACGCGGCAAGTGTAAGCGGGGCGGTGGATTCAGAAGTCTGTGGTAGATTTACTGCGGATTCGTCAGTGCTTTCCATGAGACTGGAAACAGCCCGGAGAGAATCCGCCCCACGGCTTCGGCGTAGAGGGTCAGCTCCCGCTGCGCGGCAGCGCCCGTCTGCAGCGCATAGACGCGGGAGTAATAGTGCAGACTCCCGGTCTCGATCCAATGGGTGTAGGTCGACTGCGGCAGAATCATTTGCGCCAGTTCGGGCGCCACCTCAAGTTCCACCGCTTCGCGGTACAGATCCTTGATTTCTTGCTGCACCTTCGCGATTCTCGCCGTCAACTCGGTCGCCTTGGCTTCGTCCAGGTGGGCTCTCCCTTCCTTCGCCGCCTTGCCCTTTAACCGCCACGTTTGCGGCTGATAGCAATCGGGCTCCGATATCACGTAGCGGCGGTACACTTCCGAGCGGCAGACCCCTACGGTGGAACGCCACCACTGATGCGCCAGAAATGCCGGCATCTCGATCCGCAGGCAGACCTGCGGATGAAAGAATGGACTCATGTGCCGGTGTTCGGCGAGAAAACCGATCAGCCTCCCGTCCTCGGGCGACAGCCAGAACCCGGTCTCGTCGACCTCCAGCCGGCTCTGCTTGTCGAAGCTGATCCGGGCGGCATTGACGACCCGGAGATCGTCCCCCATGTGATCCACATACTCCACGCTGGAAATGCCGTCACCCAGCGGATCAACCTTTTTCATCCTGTCACCTCGGTTAGTCCGTATTACGCGCAGCAAGGAAAAAACCTTGTTGCGCGTTCTTATACCAGAGCCCACCGCCCGAGCCCAAGGACCGGTGCGGTGATTTCGTTGGCGTGTCTGTTGCCGAATCGTACGCAACGCGTCGGCCGTCAGACCAACGCGCGTCCGGTCAAGCGTTCCAGTACCTTGAGCGGCGCGGTGTCCCGGTCCAGCAGTCCATCCACCGGCAGCATCCAGGTCTGTTCGAGCATCAGCGCTCCGCTCAACACCGCGTGCAGTACCTGGTCCGAAAAAACGATCCAGGTCGCTCCGGGCGGAAACTCGACCCGCTGCTGCGGCACATCGCGCTGATAGTCGAGGTCGGCTTTGACCCGGTCATGCAGCTCATTCATCAAATGATCGTATTCGCTGCGCCGCCGTTTGGTAATGCCCAGAGCGTTCAGCAACGCGGCCTCACCGGGCCACTGCCGGCGGACTTTCGGCAGGAACTTGGCGGCCATATCCGGAAACGGCTCACCCACCCGCCAAACCCGGGGTTTGCCGAACGGATTGACGTTGCAGAACACCCGAAGCAACCGTGCCCCGCCGGTTGGATTGGAGGGGAACGCATCCGCGTGCAGGCGCGTGTCGTCTTTCCGGTAGGAGCTCGACCGGCCCTCGATCTCGCACGGCCGAAAACTGGTGTTGCCGAACTCGAGATGCGCACGGTAATGCGGGAACAATGCCTCCACCAGTTGCCGGGCCTGTTGTCCGAAACGTTCCAGCATTTCCCGAAGACCTCGCAAATCATCCGGGTTCCCGTGTGCGCCGCGCAGCCGGCGCTCGGCGCCTCGCAGGTAGATGTTCTTCGACTTTCCGTCGGACCAGTCCGCGGCCAGGAAGCGTTGTTCTTCCGGCCGCACCTGGAAACCGAGGCGGGGCAGATACAGGACTCGTCCGCGTTCCAGCGCGGTGGTCACGGACGACTGCACGGCGGCATCGACTGCAGGATTCCAGTGGTCGAACGGAAGCTCTTCGATCAGGTTGATTTCCATCGGCACGCATCGGCTCGTGAGCGGTGGAACTATTGTAGCGGCCGCAGCTCCGCCGCAACACTCCGCGGTGACCGGCCTTTCTGGAATCCGCTGCCTTTGGTACCCTTGCAGCCTTCACCAAACCGACCGGCGGG
>JALORT010000031.1 GCA_025458755.1 Methylotetracoccus sp. | reverse complement strand
ATGAGCCCGGACTTTGCGTGATCCGCGGCGGTTCCTGGTTCAACGCTCCGCTGTACCTTCGGTCGGCCGGACGCGGCGGGGGCGGCCCCGACGCCCGGAACACCAACATCGGTTTCCGTCACGCCCAGGACTGAATTCTCTTTACTCTTTGTTCTCTTCCCTTTTCCGGCTCCGCATGGGTTGAGAACATGCCTTTTTGCGCGGCATACGCAACCGCCTGGGAATTTGGCAGTTGCCGCAGCCGCGGCATGAGAGCGGCGGCCGCGCGGTCACAGCGAAGGACCGGCGTGTGCGCCGCCCGAACGTCCACTTGCACCGAAAACCGAGTGACCGCATCCATGATCACCGGCCGGCACGCTGGAAGGCGCTGACGCAGCAGCCCCGGCCCACCGAATTCAGCGGCGCTGCGGCCGGCTTGTTCCGATCGGGCGGAGCCGGCAGCCGCCGATCGCGACGTGGTGCGCCGTGTCTACGGGAATGACAAGCGCCGGGCAATTGACCATAATGCCGGGCTTTTTTGGATTGTCGCATTATGTGGTTCAAGAATCTCGCGTTGTTTCGCTTCACTTCCCCTTTCGGCCCGACCTTCGAGGAG
Source organism: Methylotetracoccus sp. (assembly GCA_025458755.1). GTDB lineage: Bacteria > Pseudomonadota > Gammaproteobacteria > Methylococcales > Methylococcaceae > Methylotetracoccus. The sequence goes on along the minus strand of JALORT010000031.1, from coordinate 9,931 downwards.
CTTGAGACGAAACTCGAGGAGCGGCGCTTTCGTCCTTGCGGACGGACCGATCCACTGAGTGTCGGGTGGTTTCCGCCGACCGATGAAGAAGCCATGCCGCTGACGCATGTGATCGGCGGATTCGCGCTGATCTGCCTGAAGAAGGAAGAGAAAATCCTCCCGGCCTCGGTCATCAGCGACACGCTGTCAGAGCGCGTGTCCGAGCTCGGGGCAAGAGAGGGGCGGAAGATCGGCAAGCGGGAAAAGATGGAATTGCGCGAGAACATCGTTCGCGAATTGCTGCCGCAGGCTTTCAGTCACGCGCGCAAGACTTACGCCTACATCGACCGCCAAGGCGGGTGGCTGGTGGTGGACAGCGCCAGCGGCAAGAAGACCGATGAGTTGACCAGCGTGCTGCGGGAGTCGCTGGGTGAATTGCCGGTCGCGTTCCCCAATGCGATCGAGCGGCCGGCCGCGGTGATGACGCGCTGGTTGGCGGAGGGAGCACCGCCCGATATCGTGGTCGAGCAGGAATGTGAGCTGCGCGCCGAGGACGAGGACGGCGGCATCGTCCGCTGTCGCCGGCAGGATTTGGCCGCGCCGGAGATTCAGAATCACCTTGCTGCGGGCAAGGAAGCGATGAAGCTGGCGCTGAGCTGGGACGACCGCCTCGGCTTCACGCTGGACGATCGCCTGAACATCCGGCGGCTGCGTTTCCTTGACGCGGTGCAGGAAAAAGCGAGCGACATCGACACCGAGGATGCGATGGCGCGTTTCGATGCGGATTTTTCGATCATGACATTAGAACTCGCCGAGTTCATACCGCGTTTACTCGAACTTTTCGGCGGAGAGCGGAGTCCGAACGTATAATAATGATTTGTTTGAGTTTGATCGCTTCAATGCGGAGTAAGATGGCCCAGTACCGAATCTCGAGAATACGCTTTGTGGCGTTCCTGGCCGGCGCTCTGCTGCCGGTCGTCAGTGTCGGCGAGGTGTATCGACTTCCTGCTTCGGGCAACGACCTGATCGGAGAGATCAGGTACGTGACGGCCCATGACGAAGAGACGCTGATCGACATCGCCAGAGACCACAGCCTGGGGCAGGACGAAATCGTGATGGCGAATCCCGATGTCGACCGCTGGCTGCCCAAAGGCGGCACCAAGGTCTTGATTCCCCGGCAGTTCATCTTGCCCGATGCGCCCAGGGTCGGAGTGGTATTGAATATTCCGGAAATGCGCCTGTACTACTATCCGGGTGCTTACGAGACGGTGCCGGCGAAACCAACGCCGACCGCCAAGCCGGTAGCCAGCAAGTCCGATTCGAAGAGCAAAGACGCGAAAATCGCGAAGAACCCAAAGAATTTGGTAGGCAAGGCACCTGCGGCACCGCCCGCACAAACGACGGTGGTGATGAAAGGCAATCCGACCGAAGTGATCACCTATCCGGTCAGCATCGGACGGATGGACTGGCGCACGCCGCTGGGTGCCGCCAAGATCGCCGAAAAGCTGAAAGACCCGGTTTGGCGTCCGCCGGAGTCCATCAAGAAGGAGCATGCACAGGACGGCGAGATCCTGCCTGACGTCGTTCCGGCCGGACCGATGAACCCGCTGGGTCAATTCGCGATGCGACTCTCGGTCCCGGGTTATCTGATCCACGGCACCGGCATCGACAAAGCCTACGGCATCGGGATGCGGGTAACCCATGGGTGCATCCGTATGTATCCGGAGGATATCGCGAAGCTCTATCCTTTGGTGAGCGTTGGTACCCCGGTGCGCTTGGTGAATCAGCCGATCAAGCTGGGTTGGGTAGGGGAGGATTTATACATGGAAGTCCACCAGCCGCTGGACGAGGACCGTTTGAGTTATGACGAGCTGCTGAGCACGGCGCTGGGTCTGATCGACAAGAAAAACGCATCACGCGGGGTCTCACTGGACGGCGGAGCGATTCGGAAAGCGATTGAAAAGCCGTCCGGCATTCCGGTGCTGATCTCGAAGCCGTTCGGGAGCTCGCAGCCGCTGGAAGCGATCGAGTCGTACCATCCGCCGGAGCCCACGGCGGTTGCCGAGCCGGTACCCGAACCTGTCCGTGAGCCCTCGCCGATCCCGGAGCGGCCCGCCCTCCCGGAATACCGTGCCGCTCCTGCTGATCAGGCTGCACTTCCCGACTATCGTGCCGCTCCCGAGCATGATCCGTACGCGGCGCCGGATTCGGAAGAAGACGCAGACCTGGACGAAGGGATCTGAGGGGGCAATGCGGGAATGGATACCGAGGGCCCACTCATCATCAGCCCTTCGGTTCACGGGATCGCCCCCCGTAATGGCAGACGTCGTTCAGTCTGCCGGCGGTTTGTAACCTTCCGGCATCGCGGTGCCGCCCCCAAATAAGAATTTGTCCCGTTCCTGGGCGAGGAATTCACGCGCCTGGGGTTCGAACGGCGTGAGGCGGTGTTCGTTGATCAACATCGTCTGCAGCCGTAACCATTCCTCCCAGGCCTGCTTGGAGACGGTCTCGAAGATGATTTCACCTTTTCTTCCGGGGAAAGGGGGTTTTTCCAATCCTTCCGCCTCGATGCCGAATTTTGCGCAGTGAACTAGTCTCATCATGCCGGGTTACTCCGATGGATCAAAATAGCCGAACTCGCTGAGCAATCGTCGAATCGGTGCCGGGAGTCCGACTCGGCAAGCGCTGCCGCGAGGGTGCCAAAAGGTCTGCCCAGGTTCGCCGATGCCGAACACAGGGCGCTGGATGCGGACCAAAAGTGGAACATAATCTAGGGAGAAGTGAGAAAAAGTATGCCGCCGTGCCGGCAAATCCTCAATCGATGTCACGACGATTCGGTGCCGAGCAGCCCAGCTGTCAAGGTCGCTGCGCTGCTCGATCAAAGGCAGACACCAAAGGCCGCCCCAGATGCCGGTCGGCGGGCGACGCTCTAGGTAGAGTTGATCCCATTCATCGTGCAACAAAAGAGCGCACATCTGCCGGATCGGGATGTTACGGCGCGGCTTCGGCACTGGCAGTTCCGACGTTCGCCGTGTCATGTGGGCATGACAACTGCCCGCCAACGGGCACACCGCACAGTCGGCGCCGCGCGGTGCGCAGACCGTGGCGCCGATGTCCATGATGGCCTGATTATATCGGTGAGCATCGGTATTCGGTGTGAGCTGCGCGCTCAGTTGCCAGAGGCGCCGGTCAACTGCGGACTGTCCCGGCCAGCCTTCGATGCCGAAATAGCGGCAGAAGACGCGCTTGACGTTGCCGTCGAGGATCGGGGCGGACCGTCCGTGACCGAGGCTGAGGATGGCGCCTGCAGTGGACCGCCCGATACCCGGTAACGCAGTCAATGCGGCCAAATCTTCCGGCATACGGCCCTCGAATCGTTCCACAATGATTTGTGCCGCTCGATGCAGGTTGCGCGCGCGCGCGTAGTAACCCAGTCCCGCCCACAGTGCCAAGACCTCGTCGATAGGCGATCGGGCCAGGGCTTCGGCACCCGGGAAGCGTTTTACGAAACGTTCGAAATAAGGAATTGCTGACGCCACCTGTGTTTGCTGCAGCATGATTTCGGACACCCAGACCCGGTAGGGTGTTCTCTCGATCTGCCACGGCAGATCCTTTCTGCCGTAGGCCTGGTACCAGGCGAGGACCACTTGCTGAAATGCCTCGGCGTGGAGTGGGGCTCCGGGTGTCGCCGGGGGGGCGGCCGTGGGTTTTGTAATGCCGCAGTCATCCGCAGCGGTGGACGGTAGCCGTTCTCGCGCTGCAAGTGAGCCAGCGAGGGATTCCTGTTTCATTTAAAATGATGACGGTTGGTTATTTCGCGAATCGTTATCGTGGTGCTTCAGCGTCCGGTCGCTGAGTACTGAGCCGGAGGTTGTTCGTGCCGAAGCATGTACTCGCAGCGCTGTTATTGGTCGTGAGCGTGAGCGGATGCGGTCAAAAGGGACCGCTGATCCTGCCGCCGCCGGAAGGTGCCGAGACACAGCAGCAACAGGATCAGAACAAAAGCAACAAGTAGGGAATGGACCATTTTAACTACCGGGACGGAATCCTGCATGCCGAGGATGTGCCGTTGCCGGAAATCGCCGAGCGTTTCGGGACGCCCTGTTACGTCTACTGCCGTGCCACGCTCGAGAGGCATTATCGGGCCTTCGACCGCGTTTTTGCCGGTCGGCCACATTTGATTTGTTACGCCGTCAAGGCCAATTCCAACATTGGCGTGCTGAATGTCCTGGCTCGGCTGGGTTCGGGATTCGACATTGTTTCGGTCGGAGAGCTTGAGCGTGTTTTGGCGGCCGGAGGCGATCCGCAACGTGTGGTATTTTCCGGCGTCGGCAAACGGGAAGACGAATTACGCCGCGCGCTGGAGGTCGGCATTCGCTGCTTCAATGTGGAAGTGGTGGAGGAACTGGACCGGCTGAATCGGATTGCCGGCGATCTCGGGATCAGGGCTCCGGTGTCGTTGCGAGTGAATCCGGACGTGGATGCCGGCACCCATCCCTACATCTCGACCGGCCTGCACGAAATCAAGTTCGGGATCGATGTCGACGAGGCGCTGACGCAGTATCAGCGTGCGGCACGACTGCCGAACCTTGAGGTGGTCGGGATCGATTGCCACATCGGCTCGCAGCTGACCTCGGTGACGCCGTTTCTCGACGCGCTCGATCGAGTGCTCGCGCTTGGCAGGCGTCTGGAACAGGCGGGTGTGCGCCTGCATCATCTGGATCTCGGCGGCGGGCTCGGTATCCGTTACCGCGACGAGGTGCCGCCCGAGCCGTCCGACTACGCTTCCGTGGTGCTGGATAAACTGAAAGACTGCCACTACGAAATCTTGATCGAGCCGGGTCGCGCCATCGCCGGAAATGCCGGCATCCTGCTGACCCGGGTCGAGTATCTGAAATCGACCAAAGCCAAAAACTTCGCCATCGTCGATGCGGCGATGAACGATCTGATCCGGCCGGCACTGTACGAAGCGTGGCAGGAGATCGTGCCGGTGCGCCTGGACGGGCCCGCAGAGCAGCGGCGTTACGACGTGGTGGGTCCGGTCTGCGAGACGGGCGATTTCCTGGGCAAGGAGCGCGACCTCTCGCTCCGCGGCGGTGATTTGCTGGCCGTTCGCTCGGCCGGCGCCTATGGTTTTAGCATGAGTTCCAATTACAACTCACGTCCGCGGCCCGCCGAATTGATGGTCGACGGCGATCGGGTGTGGTTGGTCCGGGAGCGCGAAGAGGTCAGGCAGTTATTTGCGGCCGAGTCGCGGGTAGAGTAGGGCACTTGAAGCTCGCCTTCGTAAAAATGCATGGACTGGGCAACGATTTCATCGTGATTGACGCGGTCCACCAAGCCGTTGACTTGGACGCCGGCCAGGTGCGCAGGATGGCAGACCGTCATTTGGGGATCGGCTGCGACCAGATTCTGCTGGTGGAGTCTCCTCGCGCGGACGGTGCCGACTTCGCGTACCGGATCTTCAATGCCGATGGCTCCGAGGTGGCACAGTGCGGCAACGGTGCGCGATGTTTCGCCCGTTTTGTGCGTGAACAGGGGCTTAGCCAGGCGGATCGGCTCGTCGTCGATACTGCAGCGGGGCGGTTGGAGCTCCATCTCCAAACCGACGGCGAGGTGAAGGTCAATATGGGGGTCCCCAAGCATGCGCCGGCCGAAATCCCGATGGCGGTGCCGGCCGAGCTGCCGGTTTACCGGCTGGCGCTCGGTGAGCAACAGGTGATGCTCGGGGCGGTCTCGATGGGCAATCCGCACGCGGTGTTGAACGTGGATGACGTCGACGAGGCTCCGGTGCAGCGACTCGGTGCGCTGCTGGAGTGCCACCCCGCGTTCCCGCAAAAAGCCAACATCGGGTTTATGCAGATCCTCGACCGCGGCCATATCAAGCTGCGTGTATTCGAACGAGGCGTGGGGGAGACGCTGGCGTGCGGCAGCGGGGCTTGCGCGGCGGTGGTGGTCGGCATCGAGCGGGGGCTGCTGAACGGGGCCGTGCGTGTTGATTTGCCGGGGGGCACGTTGCATGTCGATTGGAACGGAAGACGGTGCCCGGTATTCATGACGGGTCCGGCCGAGACCGTGTTTCGAGGCGAAATCGAATTATGAGCGCGAATCAAGCCCAGCGGGCTGCAGAGAGTCTGGATGCGATGGATGTGGCGACCTACCTCCGGACTCATCCGGACTTCTTCGTACAGCAGTTCGAGCTTCTGGAGGTCATCAAGATCCCTCATTCCTGCGGCGACGCCGTGTCGCTGGTGGCGAAGCAGGTCGAAGTGCTGCGCGAAAAAAACCGCAAACTGCAGGTGCAGTTGAATGAGATCGTCCATATCGCTCGTGACAATGATGCAGTCTTTCGCCGAATTCACGATCTGACGCTGGTGCTGCTCGATGCGCGGTCCATAGATGACGCACTTGCCTCGCTACGGTGGATCCTGCATGAAGCGTTTCAGGCCGAATACAGTACCCTCCGGGTTTTCTCGCCACGCTCAGCCACGGGCGTGGCGGATTTGTTTGCGGTTGCGGACAGCGCTGAACTCGAGCCGATACGGCCCATTTTGGAAGCGGGGGTGCCCGTCTGTGGAGAGCCCAGTCCGGACAAGGCAAGGTGCCTGTTCGATCGATCCGCGGAGGACGTTTCCTCCTATGCGCTGATTCCGCTGCGGCACGCCGGCCTGAAAGGATTTCTGGCGATCGGCAGCCGATGTGCTGAGCGCTTTCAGACAGGCATGGGAAATTTTTTTCTGGCCCAGATGGGCGAGATCGTAGCCTCCCGCCTTGCAGAACTGCTGCAGCGCGAGCCCTTCGATAATGGCGATTGAGCCGGCCGCAGCGGTCGAGCAGTTCGTACTGAGCTGCGGGCAGCGCGGATCGACGCATACGAAAGCGGCTTATTCGAGGGACCTGCGGCGATTTCAATCGTTTTCAGAGGCCGAAAACATCGGGCATTGGGGCGAGGTGCAACGCCACCACGTTCGTGCCTATCTGGCCTCGCGACATCGAGAGGGATTGAGTGCACGCAGCATTCATCGGGAACTCGCGGCGATTCGCAGCTTTTTTGACTTCCTGCTCAAACGCGGCGATGTGCCGGTGAACGCAGCGCGCTCGGTGCGCGCCCCCAAGCTTTCGCGCGTACTGCCGCGCACGCTCGATGCCGATCAGGTGGCTGGCTTGTTGACACCACCTCCGGCCGATGATCTAGAAGTACGCGATGCGGCGATGTGGGAGCTGTTTTATTCCTCGGGTCTGCGTCTGTCGGAGCTGGTGCATCTCAACCTGGCGGATATCGACCTGCGCGCCGGCTGGGTGCTGGTACGCGAGGGTAAAGGACGGAAGTCGCGCTACGTGCCGTTAGGACGTTTCGCGGCCGATGCGTTGAACCAGTGGCTGGCCGTCCGGGTCGGATTTGTCGGCGATACGGAATCTGCTGTGTTCGTGAGCCGGCGGGGTCAGCGGATCGCGCCGCGTACCGTACAGTCGCGGTTGCTGCGCTGGCAATGCCATAAGGGGTTCGAGCAGCATGTTCATCCCCACATGCTGCGTCATTCTTTCGCCAGCCATTTGTTGGAATCGGGCGGCGACTTGCGCGCGGTGCAGGAGATGCTTGGACACGCCAACCTGAGCACCACACAGATCTACACCCATCTCGAGTTCCAGCATCTAGCCGCCGTCTACGACAAGGCGCATCCGCGCGCCAAGAAGCGCGCCCCGTGAGCCCCGCGGTGGCGGCGGGAAATAGGCTATAATCGCCGCCACGCTCGAGACACAGGAAATGATCATGGCAGCAGCGCCGCTGAAACCTCCCGGCCGGTTGAAAACTTTAACCGCGAACATCGTGCGCGCGTTTCACCCGGAAACCATGAGGGAGAAGGGAATCGCATGGACGATTGCGATGCTGTCCATCGTGTTCATCGTCGTTTTCCTGGCGATTGCCGAGTATTGGGGAGAAGAGCCAGACCGCTTCGATGTGCTGGGGACCGCCGTCAAGGAGGCCAAGGTCAAGGATGCCAAACAGCTGCCCATTGGTTACACCTACGCGACGACCGTCATTGAGATCGGCGAAACGCTGCTGAACAAGCCTGGCGGGTTGCTGGTCAACGATATGTTCCCGCCGGGCGTCTTCGAAGACAACATGCCGAGCTGGGAATACGGTGCGCTGACTGCTCTTCGCGATTCGACCTCGGCGTTACGCAACCATATCGCGCGTGCGCAATCGCAGTCTAAGGAGGATGCTGACTTAGCGCAGGCGGAGCCGATGTTCTATTTCGATCATACCTCGTGGCAGCTGCCTTCCTCCGAATCGGAATACCAAAAGGGCATCGAAGCGATGAAGCGGTACCGGGCGCGGCTGGTGAGCCGAGACGCCAGTTTCTTCTCCCGGGCCGATAATCTCCGGCAGTATCTCGAGATTCTCGAGAAACGGCTGGGAAGCTTGTCCAACCGTCTAAGCGCGAGTGCCGGGGATACGACCCAAGTCGCCGCCGAGGTCAATCCGAACGCGGCCAGTCCGTTAGAGCGACGACAGGTGGTCGCCAAGACGCCGTGGTGGAGCATCGACGACATTTTTTTCGAGGCTCGGGGGTATAGCTGGGCCGCGATGCATGTGCTGAAAGCTATCGAGTTTGATTTCCGCGACATCCTCGGCAATAAGACCGCGCTGGTCTCGCTGCAGTCGATCATTCGCGAGCTGGAGGCAGGACAGGCGCCGTTTCTCAGTCCGATCATTCTGAATGGCGGCGGCTTCGGGATTTTCGCCAACTACTCCCTGACGCTAGCCAACTACATCGCCCGCGCCAACGCCGCGACCATCGACCTGCGCAATCTCTTGCAGCAGGGGTAACCCGCGATCGGCTCATTCGCGTCGTTGTCGGTAGGCGTCGGTTGGGTTAGCGAAGCGTAACCCAACAACATCGGCTTTTCATCCAACGCCCCCGCGCGACGGATGGTCGGGTTCGAGCAACTCCCGCAAATACTTGAAGAGCAGGCGGCTCGATCTGGGCGGCTGGGCGCGTTCCCTCTCCAGTCGAGCGGAGTCGATAAGACGCCGCACCCTCGGACGCTCCGTCTGGGGATATGCAGCCATCAATTCACCGAGCGCGGTGTCGCCTTCGGCAATCAGGCGGTCGCGCCAAGCTTCGATTCGATGCAATGCGCGGCTGGCGGAGGCGCTTTCGCCTGCGATCTCGGCGAGTTGCGCCTCGATCGGCGCGTGGTCCATGTTTCGCAGTAGTTTGCCAATGTACTTGGTCTGGCGCTTGTAAGCGCTGTCCCGTTTCATCGAACGGGCAAGGTTTAGCGCGGCGGACAGTTCATTCGGCAAGTCCATCCGCTCCAACTGCTCGCGCCCCAACTGCAGCAGTTCAGTGCCCAGATCACGCAGTGCGGCACTCTGGCGCTTCAGTTCGGATTTGCTCGGGCGCAGCGTGCTTTCTAATTCGTCGTCCTGCACTTCGGGCATGTCGCGCGCGATCATGTGATCTGTATCAGAAAAAGCAAGAAGCCGATGACCAAGCCGATCGGCAGCACCAGATCGCCCCAGTGATGTTCCGCCGTGCGGCTGCGCTCGAAGGCTCCCCGCAGGCCGGGGCGGAACCACAGAATCACCAATAGCACGACAAGGCCGACAAGGATGGTTTCAAGCGTGGAAGGCATGGGAAATGACGACCCTATGGTTGGAATTGAACGTCAGCCGTGACCAACGACACCGTTTCGTGGCTCTCCGCAAGCCGCCCGTCGAGGGAAGCGGCCCGTGGTGAAATTAGCCGTGATGTTCCGGTTTGCTGCTCAGCCGCGTGACAGACTTTCTGCAAATTACGCCAAATGGCTTCCGCGGTAAAGACACTGACACCGGGTGTCCGCTGACAATCGGCAGGTTGGTTCCGACGCTTCGCCAAGTCGGCGGCTAACGTTCGTTTGCGTTTTGGTGACGAGACGCGTCGGGCTGAATGTGGACATCGAC
>JALORT010000347.1 GCA_025458755.1 Methylotetracoccus sp. | reverse complement strand
TGCCTGCGCCCGTTAACGATCGTCATACCCGCGGGCTGCCTGCTGAACCCTCAGTTCCCGGCCGCCGTAGTCGCCGGCAATGTCGAAACCTCGCAGGCCATCGTCGACACGCTGTACGGTGCACTCGGTGTGCTGGCCGCATCGCAAGGAACGATGAATAACTTCACGTTCGGCAACGAGCACCTGCAGTACTACGAAACCCTTTGCGGCGGCGCCGGCGCCGGCAACGACTTCGACGGCTGTGATGCCGTTCACACCCATATGACCAACACGCGGATCACCGATCCCGAGGTGCTGGAATGGCGTTTTCCGGTCCGCCTCGAGGAGTTCTCGATTCGACGGCACAGCGGCGGTCAGGGGCGGCATCGGGGCGGCGACGGCGTGATTCGCCGGATCCGCTTCCTCCAACCGATGACCGCCGGTATTCTGTCCGGCCGTCGCCGGGTTCCGCCGTTCGGGCTCCTGGGCGGCCAGCCCGGAGCGCTCGGCCGCAATACCGTGATTCGGCATGACGGCCGGGTCGAGCTGTTGGGGGGGTGCGCAGAAACGACGTTGGAGAGCGGTGACCGCTTCGAGATCGCGACACCGGGCGGCGGTGGCTACGGCGCGCCGGACCGCTGACGCCCGGCTCTGCTGTTTTGGTGCCCGGTGACCGTGGCCGTAACGCGCTGCCGGCGATCGGTCTTGTGTCGGGCTCAGCTTGGCGCCATGATGCGGCCATGAGCGAGACGCACGCCGAACGGAGACCGCTGCAGATTCCGTGCACGTTGGAAGTTCCCGGCGCCATTCCGCTCTACGGCCAGACCCGGGAGCTCTCGGATCGGGAAGCCTCCCTGCAGAGTGCGAACCTGGCCGTGCCGAACATCCGCAAACCGAAGACCGGCGATGCCGGCGTGCTGACCTTGAGCGCGCGCGGTCATCTGGCGCAGCGGGAACCGCTGAAGATCCCGTGCCGAGTCGCCCATGTGATCGGTACTATCGTTGGCGTGCAGCTCAATCTGGTCGGGCTGAATTCACGCCAAAGGGCGACCTTCGCCGCGCTGCTGGGGTCGGAGCGGTAGCCCAGGCTTGGCCGGCGTCGGGACGAGGCAGCCTCAAGGATTCGACAAGTCGGCGGCGAGTTGCACCATCTCAGTGGGTTTCAGCGCGAAAACTCCAAGGAACGGTCGAGCATGCGTAAGCAGCACCAGGAAACAGCAGCCGATCGCGAGGCTTACCATGCCGAGAGCGATCGCCCGCGCCCGCGGGTCTCGGGCATGGACCAGGCCGGATCGCGCTGGCCATCAAACCGTGCATCTCATCATTGCTCCCGGCGCGCACGACTCTGGCCAGCGATCTCAACGGCAAGGGCCGATCGAGGGTAACGTTGTGGGTGCCGAGTCGTGGCCATTCGGTCTGAACCAGATAACGCAGATAAGCGTCCAGCTGCACCTTCACGTCCCGCCGTCGCTCGGTGGACAGTTCCGAGGACAGGTCCGCAATTTCGCGCAGCGCGGAGGCCTCGGCCCGCAGCGCATTCCAGGCCGTACCGGACTGTTCCCACACACTGAGGGCGTTGATGGATAACAGCAATGCAAACATCAGCCCCAGCAGACCGGCCGCGCCGGTACTGAACGTGCCTAGTTTCCGGCCGTCCATGCCAGCCGCCCACGGGAGGATCGCCTTGTGAACGAGCAAAGCAATGCCTAGCCAGATCCCGATCACCCAGGCTGCCAGTTGGATCAACGGCAGTCCCTGCAGCCAGTCGAGGAAGGAAGGTGGGTTCGGCAGCATGATCGATTGTTAGCGGACGCGGCACTGCACGCGGAGTCTGGCAGTTGCCGGACGGCTTGACAAGCGGATTGCTGCCGCGTGCGGCAACGGCTACGCTGGCCCGCTTGCCCCCAGCGCGCAAAAATCGAGTCGTGCGTTGCGTGCGTCGATGGGGCCCCTCCGACTGCTGACGCGGGTCGTTGTGCGTTCCGCGACGGGATCGGCCGGAGCAGGCTGTCGACAAAAGGTCATTCACCGCAGGACCGATCGTGGATAATGGCGGCTTGATGGAGATCCGGTACCAAGTACCCCTAAGCGATTATTGAGAGCACAGACCATGATCCAACTTACTGGTGATTTGCACGCGAACTACCAGCGGTTTGTCGAGAACATCCAGGAATCGGGGCAGGTGTGGAGCCTGCAAACCCCGGACGGCTGGGTGATCGTCGATTCGGCGGAGTATGAGGACAGCGAAGTGATGCCGTTCTGGTCCGAAGAGGCGTACGCGAAACAGCATTGCGTCGGCGAATGGGCGCATTTCACCCCCGCCGCCATCCCGTTCGATGAGTTCGTCGAGGATTGGTTGGCCGGCATGGATGAGGATGGCGTGCTGGTTGGCCCGAATTGGAATGCGGAGCTCGACGGCCTGGAAGTGGAACCGATCGAGATTCTGAAGTTGCTGACGGTCGAAGGCCAAGCGGACTAGCGGCCTGGCTGCTTGCGTTGATGGGACGGGTCGTCTATTCGACAGCGCATGGAAGAATGTGCCCGGAATGCGCCCGGCCGGTTGCCGCATGTGTTTGCCGGCAGCGGCAGGCGGCGGTTCCGCGGGGCGATGGCGTAGTGCGGGTGGAACGGCAGACGCAGGGTCGGAAAGGCAAAGGCGTCACCGTGATCACTGGTTTACCGCTGGCGGAGGATGCGCTGCAGGATCTGGCCCGGGAATTGAAGGCCCGGTGCGGCAGTGGCGGCACGTCGAAAAACGGGCTGATCGAAATCCAGGGCGACCATCGGGATTTGCTGGTGGAAGAGCTGAAGAAACGGGGTTGGGATGCCAAACGATCGGGCGGCTGACGCTCCAGCCGGTCGGCCGACGTTCAAAAAGCGCTGCTTCGGCGGCGCGCCATGAAACACTCGAACAGATTCGGCTCGAGATCGCGTAACCGGCTACGCGCTGAAACTAAGGCTCGGCTGTACCCGCGCGTTTCCAGCTCGAGCAATCGGGTCACCAGGGCGAACGCCTCGCTCGCCGCTGTGCCCGACAGCGCGACTTGATCGCCGGTAAGCCGCATGCCGGGATGTTGCAGCAGCGACCACGCGGGAAACCAGCAGGCTGAAGTCTGGTCCTGCGGGTCGAACCAGGCGCACTCCGCCCAGAAGTCTTCCCAATCCTTTTGCAGCGTCGCATCACCGATGTCATTCATCGCCGCCAACAGGCGCTCGGGTGCCACCATGGCGAGGCGGAACAGAAGGGGCCTGCTCGCTTCCAGTCCCTGTGCCCGGTAGCGCGCGACCGCCATCCAGTGCAAGGCATTGGGTTGATGTTCGGCATCGGGTAGCGATGCCGCCGCCTCTTCGGCGGCCCGGTCCTCGCCGGCGCGCAGCAACAGCGCTGCACAGTGAGCCTCCGGCCAAGCTGGATCGTAAGGATACTGCCGAACCGAGGTGGCGAGGTCGCGCCAAAAAGGACGCATGAAATCCGCACTGCAGCTCCCCATGGCGCGCCGCGCTGCTGGCTGCACCGTCTCTTCGAGCTTGCGGACCGACCGTGCGGTTTCCGCCGAATCCGACGCCGGGTAGGGCCAGTCCCGCAGCGCATCGCACAGCACCTGCAAGTCCCCGAGTGCGCGACCATCGGCTTCCTCGGCGCGGAGCCGCTCGAGACTGCGCATGGTGCGTTCGAGGTCGCGCGCGCGGAGTGCGTCAAGCACGTCGTTGGTCAGCATGACCGCACCGGAATGGAGAAACAGGTCGAGCTGGTCGGGGTGGGTGCGCCGCTTCGACATCAACTCACTCGTCAGGTGCAGCGCGTCTGCCGGGCGTCGCCCAAGCGGCTGAGTAATCTTCAGTTAGTGACTTGAAGTCCAGCTCGGGCCGGCCCAGGATTTCGCGCAGATGATCCACGTCGCGCGTCCGGGTCAACAGGTACACGGCCTGGGTCTGTGCCTCCAGCCATTCCCGGAACAGGCTTTCGCGGATCATCGGTGCAGGCCAATCCGCGGAGTTCTCAAGTTTGAACCGCACATAGTTGCTCTCGAGCTCGCGCCCGTCCTTGTAGCTGACGACGCCGATCGTGCGCTTCAGGTAAAACGGCAGTCCATTCGGAAGGCACAGGTAGCAGACCAGCCCGGTGTCCTCACCCATCGGCGGGATGGCTTCCGCCAAGGATCGCGCCGAGCGCTTCTCCGCATACGCGTCGATCCCGCCGGTCACGACCGGCACCAGCGACAACGGGAAAAGCAGGAATGCGCCGAAGACGAAACGAGCGTCGCGCTTAAAGAAAGCGACCAGTGCCGCCAACCCGGTCGCGGCGCACAGGACCGCCGTCGGAACCAGCATCGGGAGCAAGTCACGCAGATGTGCCGCGGTCTTCGGCGGAACTTTACGGAAAACCTCCGGGGCCAGCCATGGCAGCGCGAGCAGGGCGGCTGCAGCCAGTGCGGCGGCCGCCAGCGCCAAGGCGCCATGGCGAGCGATGCGGGAACAGGGTCCGTGGCCTGTCATCGCCTGAGCGAACAGCCGCCCGACCAAAACGCCGAGTGCAACGACGGCAGTCAGGATGTAGCCGGGCAGCTTGGACTGCGAAATCGAGAAAAAGCCGACGACCACCAGCGTCCATACGGCAAACAGCCGGTCCGCCCGGATCCACTGGCGACGTCCCCGCCACGCCGCAGCGATCGATTCCGGCAACAGCACGCTCCACGGGAAAAAGCTCAGCGCGATGATGATGCCGTAGTAATAGACCGGCGCAGCGCGATGAAACTC
>JALORT010000346.1 GCA_025458755.1 Methylotetracoccus sp. | reverse complement strand
CAAGGCGGGGGGACGCCGGGAGAACACACTTGGAGCCGTCGATCGCTGAGACCGACAGACCCTGCCAGGTGTCCTGCTCGGCGGTCGACCAAAGTTCATAGGCCAGCCGAACCGCATGGTGGTGCAGCTGTCCGAACGCGGCCCAGGACAGTTTCGCCCGGGCTTTTTTCACCGCGCTACGGTGGACGGCTTCGGCTTCCGACCACAGACCGCTGCGGCGGGCTTGGCGAGAGAACGCCCCGGATCGGCAACACCCCGTAGCGCCTCGATACACCTCTGAGCGAGTCGTCCAAAATCCACGACGGCAACGGAAGGCGCCGCATCATGGGGTCATTCCCTCGAAGGGTTCCGGTACTGCGGCCGGATCATACTGTCCACGTTCCTCACCCCCTCGTCAGCCGAGATCAGCCGGCGGCCGCTCACCCAGGCCCATCGCTTTTAAATAAGCGCTGGTGCTGTTCTCGATTTCGTAGGGCCATGCGGCCTGTTGCAGGAACTCACGGCGGGGCCGTTCTGTCAGCGCCTTCTCGATGCCGGCGCTGACGGCATTGACGTCTCCCACCGGCACCAGTCGGCCGTATGTGCCGTCCTGCAGTATTTCCCGCGGACCGCTCGGGCAGTCCGTTGCCACCACCGGCGTCCCGACTGCCAGAGCCTCGATGATGACGAAACCCAAGCCTTCCCATAGCGAGGTAAAAGCGAACACCGCGGCATGCGCCATGTACGGATAAGGGCCGGGCTCGAATCCTGGCAGCGCCACATCCTCGGCCACGTCGAGCTCGCCCGCCAATGCCAGCAGCTTCTCACGGTCCCGGCCCCGGCCGAGGATGACCAGCCGGCAGCGCTGCCTCTTCCGGACTTCGGCGAAGGCGCGGATCAGCGTCGGGAAATCTTTGCGCCGCGCCAGTTCCCCCACAGCGAGGACGACCGGCGGCTCCCCTTCCTGGAACCACGGATGACCGGGCTTGGGCAAAGCTGCGCTGAACAGCTCTGAGGGCACGACCGGGCTAGGCACCACCTCGATGTGCTGCAGCGGTAAGCCGGTGTAGTCCGCCATGTCGGTCTTGACCCCCTCCGAAGTGACGATCACGTTCGACACGCGCCGGTAAAGATGCCGGAACGACCAACGCTGTATGGTTCGGTCGAGGAAACCCCGGTGTGCCAATTCGATCGACAGCGTGGTGCCGCTGCTGAACACCAACCGGGTCGGCACGCGCGCCAGCAACCGTGCGAAGAACGCGGTGCGATTCACGCGATCCTTATCGGAAAGCATCACCACGGGATTTTCCTGCCGCAGATAGCGAACCACCGCCGGCAGGCTGTTGTAGACGTGCGATGCGCCGAGGTCGATGATGCGGACGCCCGCCGGCGGTTCCTCGAAATGCGGCCCGTGTTTTCTGACATGCAGCAGATCAACCGCATAACCTCGCCGAGCCACCGCCGGAATCAGGTTGTGCATCGCCCGGTCCACGCCGCTGTGACCGGACGTCGCAAAATAGAACGCGATTTTGTCTCTCATCAAGCGTGCTCATCCAGCAAGCCCAGGACGCGCAAGTGCCCGTCGGCGCTGGCCGCCACCGTGTAGTCGGCCACAGCCGCACGCAGCACCGCGGGGTCATGCGTCTCGCCGAGCGCGGCAACGATCGCCTGCGCCAGCGCCTCCGGGTCCTGCATCGGCACCAGCCGACCGTAACGCCCGTGCTGCGTGATCTCCTTCGGCCCGCTCGGGCAGTCGGTTGCCACGACCGGCACGCCGAGCGCCAGCGCCTCGGTCAACACCGTCGGCGAACCTTCCCAGATCGACGACAGCACGAACAGATCGCACTTTGCGATGTAGGCGTAAGGGTTCGGAATGAAGCCCGGCATCGACACATCATCGGTGATGCCGAGTTCGGCGGCCAACGCTTCGAGCTGCGCTCTCTCCCGCGCATCGCCATCGCCCAGGATCAGCAGGCGGCAAGGCTGCACCGCCCGTGCCTGCGCGAACGCCCGCAGCAGTGTCGGAAAATCCTTCTGTCGGGTGAACCGACCGGACCCGACGAGCACCGGCTGGCGCTTCGGCGCCAAAAATGGGTGTTCGACCGGCAGCGCCGCTTGGGCAGTCAGATCCGGGGTGATCACTGGATTGTGGATCACCGTGACGCGCTCCGGTCCGGTGCCGATGATTTTAGCCGTGTCCTCGGCAACTCCTTGTGAAACGGCCACGATCGCGTCGGCCTTCGGGTAAAGCCAACGCATCGGCAAGTAGTACGACAGTTTGCGCAGCGGGCTGCTCCCTTCCAGTGCCTTCGACAAATGCGTGTCCATCCGGATCACGATCCGCGTTTGGACGCCGCCCAGCAGGCGCGCCAACACGGCGACCCGGTTGCCGCGGTTCTTGGCGGCCAGCAAGGCCGGCGGACGTTCCCTCCGCAGGTAGCGAATCAGCGGCCACAGGCACAGCGCCGTGTGCGAAGAACCCAATTTGACGATGTTGACGCCTTCCGGAATCGCCGCCATGTGCGCCCCGCCCGCCTTGACCAGCAGCAGATCGACCGCGAAACCGCGGTCCAAAAAACCCCGGCACAAATTGGCGATCACCCGCTCGACACCGCCATCGCCGGAAAACGAAACGAAGATCGGAAGCTTCACTGTCATTGGGGGACCGACTCCGGCCAGAACTCGGCGCTCAGGATCGCGGCTGCGGTCCAGGGACAATCCGACGGAAACGCATCGAAGCCCATTCCGGTCTGCTCGGCCGCCTCCGAACACGCATCGCCCCAGGCATCAGCCCACCACTCCGCATCGATCAGGCAGGACTGCAGACTAGGCGTTCGTTCGAGGCGGCGAGCCATGCGTTGCCGCTGGTGTCGGATCGTGGCCGCCCAACTGTTGCCGCGACGTTCCGGTTGGTACTGCCATTTCAGCAGGTGTGCCAGTAGCACGGCCATCCGGTTCGCTAGCTCCCGTTGTTCGCTTTTACCCACGTCCTCGATCTCCTCGGCGATATGTTCAATATCGAGCGCATCGAATCGGTGGGCGCGCAGCAGCCTGGCCTGCTCCTGGGCCCAGGCGACGATGTCGGCGTCATAACTATGCTTCATAGGCTTCACCCCTCGCCCGGCCCTGACCCTAGAACACCAATAAATGCAATGCTATTGGCCGCGATGTGCTCCAAATTGCCGTGTAGTAAGGGGAAAAAAAGAATGCCAAGTAAGCCTTGCCAGGTACGTGGCTCTACCGCAAAACGAGCCAAATCGAGCGAAAACAAATAATCGAACCCAAAAATGAGCCACAAAAGCACTACAAATGCCGATGGCAAAATGAGGAACCTAAATTTGTGACGGCTATGGGTTGATGCAGACATTGCAGCAAAGTACGTGTTGAGCCGCTAACCATGCAATTGGTACAACCAAACTTTGTCACTTCTTTTACTTTTGTGGCATGCGCATACTCATCTTGTTTCTCTTGCCCGTTTCCCTTACCGCAC
>JALORT010000345.1 GCA_025458755.1 Methylotetracoccus sp. | reverse complement strand
TTATCATGATCGCAGCCCTCTGTGGTAGCTTTCAAGCTTGTGCACTGCGCCCGACGCTCCAACACTGGGGTTGGCTGGAAGCGCCACCGCCGGCGCCTGCGGCGCAGGAGGTGACGGCTTCGTTCAAACCGGTGCCGGCGCCAGCCGCTCATCGCTTTCGGATCAGTGCCGAACAAGGGGTGTTTGGGGCCCTGATGACCCTGCAACTGCGGGACGGCGATACGTTCCCCGATGTCGCGCGTCATTACGGCTTGGGCTATGAAGAGCTGGCGGCAGCCAATCCGGGCGTTGATCCTTGGGTACCCGCGGCCAACAGCAAGATCCTGATTCCCCTTCGTTTCGTGCCGCCGCCGGTACCCAGAAAGGGGATCGTCATCAACTTGGCGGCGATGCGGCTATTCCATTTCCCCGCCGTTTCTGGCGGCACCGAAGTTGTCACCTACCCGGTGGGCATCGGCAAGGAAGGTCGATCGACCCCCACCGGCCCGCTGTCGATCCTGCGAAAAAAAGAGCATCCCACCTGGTACCCCACGGCGAATATCCGGGCCGATCACCGCAGAAAAGGGGACCCATTGCCCGCCTCCGTGTCGCCGGGACCCGACAATCCGTTGGGCGCTTACGCCATGTATCTGAGCCGGCCCCCTTATCTGATTCATGGGACCAACAAACCCTACAGCATCGGATGGCGTGCGAGCAACGGCTGTATCCGTCTCTACCCGGAGAATATTGAACAGCTCTTTCCCGAGATTCCGGTCCGAGAGCCCGTGCTGATCGTCAACCAGCCCTACTTGCTGGGATGGCAGGACGGACGACTCTACCTACAGGCGTACCGTCCGCAGGAGGAGCTCAGTGCGAAACTGCTGCAAAAACGCCTGCGGAACGATCTGAAGAAAATCGAGACCGAGAAGGCCCATGCAGTGGATTGGGCGAAGGTCGATCGCGCTATAGAAGAAGCTCGCGGCATTCCGATCCCTGTGTCCGCGAACGCGCCGGCGGTCGAGCAGGCGCTGGGGAGTACCCACCCGCTCGAGCATCCGCGGAAGTTTCTCGGGCAGCCCGCAACGCCGTCGGTGGAACTCGGTGCCTGGCAGGTCATGGTGGAAGAGACTCCCAGTGAATCGATGGCGCTTCGGCTGGCGGCCTTCCTCAACCATCAGGGCCCGCAGATTCCCGCTCGCACGGAAAAGACGGGCGAGCGCTACCGGGTGATTGCCGGCCCCTATCAGACGGCGGTAGACGCGAAGGCTGCCGTAAAGAGACTGAAAATCGAACTCGAGCTCGGCGGGCGCGTGATCCCGCCGAAGACGGAGCTCGCCGGTGCCGCGAAACTTCCACCGGGATCCGCCGGGGCTCATCGAGAGCGGCCGGACGCCGACCTGCCCTTCGGGCTGCAGCCCGGAAATGGCGTCACCTGCCGCCTCAGGCGGGACGGCGCGAAGAGCTGCTGAGCTGAGGTTTTTTTGTTGAAGCCGATGATCCCCGCAAACATCAGGGCCCGGGGGTGCTTCGGTAGGTTGGAGCGAACTCGAGAAAGACGATCGCGAGAGCAGTCCCCTCCTCTTGGCAAGAGGTAGAATGTCTGCCGCTGCACGACAGCGGACGGAACGGCACATCTGCGACGAGGCCAGAGGCGACCTGGAGCCCGTCATCGCACCGGGTACCCACTGGGCGGCGCTCCGAAGAGCTTTTTCCGGTTGGCGGATCAGGCCGACCGATCGACAGACGAGGAAAAGACGATGAAATTCAACCCCTGTGTGGCAGGTCAATGCACCACTGAAGGAACGCACTGCGAAGGTTGCGGCCGCACTCACGAGGAAATCGCCGAAACTAAGAGGCTGGTTATGGCATTGGTGGGCTTCGCCCAACGGCAAGGCTACGAAAACATCGAGGATTTCTCGACTTTCGTCGGCAAGAGCGTCCTTTCCAAGTTGCGCAATCCGTCCTGATCGTATCAGCGACGGAACGATACGACCGGCTCATTGCAATGAAGCCATGTCGATCACGAAGCGGTACTTGACGTCGCTGCGCAGCAGCCGCTCATACGCTTCGTTGATTTGATGTATGGCGATTAATTCGATGTCGCTGGTGATGTTGTGTTCGCCGCAGAACTCCAGCATTTCCTGCGTTTCCCGAATTCCGCCGATCAGCGATCCCGCTAACTGGTGACGACCGAAGATCAAGTTGAACGGGGTCAACGGCAACTGTTGCGACGGGGCACCGACCAGCGTCAAGGTTCCGTTGCGTTTCAACAGCGCCAGATAGGCATTGATGTCGTGCTGGGCCGAGACGGTGTCGAGAATGAAGTCGAAGCTGTTCAGATGCTTTTTGAGCTCCTCCGGGTGTTTCGAAATCACGACCTCCTCGGCGCCCAGGCGGATCGCGTCGGACGTCTTGC
The DNA here is from genome assembly GCA_025458755.1 of Methylotetracoccus sp. Taxonomy (GTDB): domain Bacteria; phylum Pseudomonadota; class Gammaproteobacteria; order Methylococcales; family Methylococcaceae; genus Methylotetracoccus. The sequence goes on along the minus strand of JALORT010000345.1, from coordinate 1,074 downwards.
TCGGCGACGTGGTAAACAACACGACGCGGGCTCCCAGCGCGTCTGCGAATTTCACCGCCATGTGACCGAGCCCGCCCAGCCCGACCACACCGACTTTCTGTCCTTTGCCTACTTTCCAGCGGCGCAACGGTGAATAGGTGGTGATTCCAGCGCACAGCAACGGCGCCGCAGCGGCGTGATCCAGATGGTCTGGAACCCTCAGCACGAACGATTCATCGACCACGATGCTCTGCGAGTAACCGCCGAACGTCATGCCTCCGCTGTACTTGTCTTCGCTGTTGTAAGTAAAGACCGGACCCTGTTCACAGAACTGTTCCTCACCATCCCGACAACTCGGACAGGTTCCGCAGGAGTCGACCATGCATCCGACGGCGGCGATATCCCCTTCGCTGAATTTGGCCACGTCGCCGCCGGTTTGCACCACGCGCCCGATGATCTCGTGACCCGGGACGCAAGGGTAGACGGTGCCGTTCCACTCATTCCGTGCCTGATGAAGATCGGAGTGACACACACCGCAGTAAAGAATCTGGATCCGCACATCCCGGGGACCTGGATCTCGGCGACACAGGGAAAACGGTGTCAGCGGGGATGTGGCATCGTGTGCGGCATACGCTTTGACAGTAAGCATTGCAGAATCTCCATGATGGGTGCGGTTCGTTCACTGGCAAAGATTGTATCCCTTGTCGGTCACGACACGAACGGCCATGGGCGGCATCGGCATCGCGGGCTCGACACGAGGACACCGTGCGGCTCCGGCGATACTTTGAATGGCTGTCACCGCACGACCCGGCAGCCTGGCGGACCCCCTGCTGAATCGCGATGAAGCATTCGACTTGTCTCCTCATGCCCGCATTACCGCATACTGAGAGTCCCATGCCGGCCGTTGAGCGGCACCCCGACCGTCACGCGACGACTGCCTGTTTCACGGCCCTGCTGATGATGCTGGTGCTGGCCTTCACAGGCTGCGCAAGTTCGCGCCTGAAGAATGAGCCTCTCGCTCACTGGAGGGCCGGCGGCGGTTACCCGACTCGTCTGCAGTTCGCCGGCAACCGTTCGGGAGACCTGTTGTTGTTC
>JALORT010000344.1 GCA_025458755.1 Methylotetracoccus sp. | reverse complement strand
GGCCTCACGTTACGCTTCTGTTCGCCTCGGTGACGCCGCTAGACGGGGCGCTCACTGCCGAGCTGGGGTACAGCGTCGCGTGGGATGAAGAGCACACACTTCGTGCTCGTTTACGCGATGGGGAACTTCTGGAGCTTTGCGGTAGTGTTCTCGCACCGTGAGCACGACGCCGTCCAACTCAAACGTTCAGACCAGCGTTTTGCAGAGAGACCAGTCGTTCCGGGCTTTTTCAGCGTACGATATGGGTATCCGCAGCGGCAGCAACTTGCTTCTGAAGACTGCGCTGTGCTGATAAACCCGAAACCGAAGTCTGGAATTTGAAACCCCGACACCTCCCGCGAAGTAGCTGAGTCCCATGAGTTTCTTCACCGAACCCCGCGGTTACGAAAAGACCATCCTCTCTGACCTGCAAGGGGCATGGGCATGCCTTCGCACAGCCGCGGTCAGTCACGCCGGTTTTGACGGCTGGGACAGATTGCTGTTTCATGTCGACGAAGCAATGAGCTGGGAAACCGTGCGTCATCTGGAGCGCATGGAGCCGCTGCTCGTACTGATCCGCAATATCGCCACGCAGGGTCACGCCCCCGACGAACTGATCGATGCCATCGATGAGGTCGCAAACATTCTCGCCGAAGTGATGCGAGGTCCGGGGTAACCCAAAGCTTCGCAGGCTCCGCCGAAGTGGCCATCAGGAAATAGCGCAGAACTGACGGCGCCCGCATCCGGAGTTCCCGAATCGGTTGCCGGGACACCCGGCAACCGCTCCGCTCACGCTGCGTGACTCACAGCACTCTGGCCAGATCGAGCAGATAGGGGTGGCCCGGCCGCACGTTCTCCGGAGGCATTGGTGCCTGCCACGGGGTATCCGGCGGCGCGCTGCCGCTGGATAGAAAAACACCTCCGATGCTCCACGGCGGGACATGAACTGGAGGCAAACGATCCAAGTCAGGCTTTCGCATCGCATCCAGCACCGGCATCGCGGGGGGCAAACCGGCGGCGCCCCAGACCCCCGGCCTCGGCGGAAAGTAGGTGCAGCCGCCGGCGATCTTGCCGGTCCAGGTGTCGATCAAATCGATCACCAGCGAATGAACCGGCAGGATCGTCGGATGCAACGTGGACGGCGGGTTCCAGACCTTGTACCGGATGCCGGCCACGGCTTCGCCGTGAATGCCGGTGCCATTGAGAGGCACCCGGAAACCGTTGCACGACAGCACGTAGCGGGACGGCGGCAGACCCTCGCAGCGGATCTGAATGCGCTCGCAGGACGAATCGATGAAGCGGGCGACGCCGGCACCGATCACCGTCTCCTCCGCCAACAGCGGCCAGGGTTCGTGCGCCGACCGCAATTCCAGTCCGATGTCGCCGATCTGCGCTCGCCCCAACACCGGAAAACGGAGATCCAAAAACGGCCGGAACCATTCGATCTGCAACGGCAGACTTGCGCGTGACAAGTCCTCGATCACACTGTTGAGATCGTCCCACAGCACACGGGGCAACATGAAACGGTCATGCAAGGCGGAACCCCAGTCGAGCAGCCGGCCGCGCCGGGGTTCCCGCCACAGTGCCGCCACTAGCGCCGAAATCAACAGCCCCTGCAGCGCGGCCAGCCGCGGCTCCGGCGGCGTTTCGAACGAACGCATCACCGTCTTGCCGAGGCGGAGGCTGGGTTGGTCGGGCGCATACAGCAAATCCATGCGGATTTCCGCGCGCTTCATGTTGCCGGCGGGGTCGGCCAACAGATGGCGGAGCAGACGATCCGGAATCCACGGTTGCGCCACGTCACCGGTCGGTATGCGATCCAGCGCGATCGACAATTCGTAGAGCGCGTCCTCGCGGCCTTCATCGGGACGCGGCGCCGGCCCATCCGGCCCGACCAGGCGCCCGGCAAAAAAATACGACAGACTCGGATGATGCTGCCAGTAGACGATCAGCGAACGGAGCAGCTCGGGACGGCGCAGAAAGGGACTGTCGCTCGGGTTATGGCCGCCGAGAATCAAATCGGCGCCGCCTCCGGGCGGCAGCCTGCGGCCGTCGCCGAGGATCCGTTCCGCCCGTAATCCAAGGCGGGCGGCTTCCTGATACGCCGCTGCGATCAGGTCGCGTTGTTCCTGCCAGCTCCCGACTTCGGGCAGCCAAACCTTAAGGATGCCCGGCTCCGGTTCGACCACGATGCGCTGCAGCCGATAATCCTCCGGCGGATCGTAACCCTCGAGCAGCACAGGGATCCCGGTTTCCCGCACCGCCGCTTGCACCGCGTCGATGAGCTCCAGGTAATGTTCCAGATGCGTCAACGGCGGAACGAAAACGTACAGCTGGCCGTCGCGCAGTTCGACCGACAAGGCCGTGCGGGGTGGGCGACGATCCTGCGCCGGGCTGTCCGCTTCCTCGATGGTTTCTTCCGGCGTCAACAAGGTGGTGTAGCGTGCGCTCAGCTCGCCGCATACCTCGGGCAACACGGCCCGTTCCTCGGTCTGGCAGCGTTCGTGTTCGCTGTCCAAAACACCGAATTCGCCGATCGGCAGGCTTTCGATGGGCAGCCGGAAGCCGAGCGGTGAGTTGCCCGGAATCAGGAACAATCCCCCGCGGCGGAACGTCCAGCTCCCGCTGCTCCAACGCTGCTTGACCTGATCCCAGCGCAGCGGCAGCACGTAGCCCGCCGGTTCGCCGTGTCGCGCCGAGAGGCAGGCCGCAATGTTCCGCCGGCGCTCCGGATCCCTCAGCTCCTCTGCTGAAGGAAGCCAGTCGACGCCCATCTGACTGGCCCAGAGCTGGTGCATCCCGTCTTCATGGGCGGGAATGATGAAACTCGGCGAGACGCGCAGCGCCCGCGCCAAGCTTTCCGCGAAATTCCGCACATCGTCGCCGCGCACGACCAAGCCGCGACGGCGGCGCCAGGACGACAGGTCCGAAGCGAGCCAGATCGGCTGCCGATCGGCACGATAGAAGCAACTGAGACGCCATCGGGGCAGATCCTCACCGCTGTACCACTCGCCCTGGCCGAGCTGCAGCGCGCCGCCGGTCGCAAAGCGGGTGGCAAGCGCGGACAACAGCATCTCGGCAGCTTGCCGCTTGTCGCTGCCCAACGCGGAGGTGGTCCATTCTGGGGCGCCAGGGTGCCGGGCAGAGACGAACGACAGTCCGGAACCCAGCATCATCTTGATGCCCAGCTCACTCAGCTCGGCATCGACCCGCTCGCCCACCGCCCCGATCTGGCTCCACACCGTCGGGTCGAGCGGCCACGCCTGCGGCTCCGGCACCAGGCGGCGCAGACTCAAGGATTCAGAGCATTCCTCGTCGCAGGCTTCGACATAGCCGGACACCGGCAAGGTGCGCAGCGGGTCGGGGGCCGAGGCCAGCGGAACATAGCCCTTCGAAGTGAAAAGACCACTGGCCGGATCGAGTCCGATCCAGCCGCCGCCGGGCAGGAAGACCTCGCTCCAGGCATGCGCGGTCGCTGCATCGGGCAGCTCCGGC